>JAHDHB010000434.1 GCA_020631545.1 Saprospiraceae bacterium
GTTCTGCTTAAAATCGAAGAAGAATCCAGTTGATGATGGGAGGAAAGCGGAAGATTTTTGCTGAGCGTGAATTGGAAGTTTGCGCCTTTACCCAGTTCAGAAGTTACCCAAATTTTTCCTTCATGCATATGAACAACCTTAGCGCAAGTAGCGAGGCCAATGCCTGAACCCGTATATTCAGATTTGGAGTGAAGTTTTTGAAAGATGTCAAATATTTTGGTTTGATATTCTATAGGAATCCCAATCCCATTATCTTTGATGGAAAATTCCCAACAGTTTGCTTTTTCAATACAATTTATTTCAATAATTAAAGCCTTATCCTTTGGCCTAAATTTGATGGCATTAGAGAGTAGATTTTGAAATAATTGGGCGATGCTTACTTTATTTCCTATTATTTCAAGGGGTAATTTTTGACAAGAAATAGTCGCATCACCTACTTTTATTTGTTCGGCTAGTTTTAGCTGTACTCTTTCAATAAGATGATGGATGTTAAATTTTTCAAAATTTAGGCTAGGTTCTAGATCCACTTTAGAGTAGTTAAGGACTTCTGCTACCAGCGATTTCATCTCCAAGCTACCCTCAATAATAAAGTTGAGATATTCTTTTGCCCTAGGAGATAGACTACCATTAAGCTCTCTTTCTAGTAGCTTTCCGAAGCTATTTATGGTTCTGATAGGCTGTTTTAGATCATGCGAGGTGACTTGTGCATAAACAGATAATTCACTATTGGAACGCATTAAGGCCGCTTTTGTTTGTTCCAGTTCGGCTCTTTGAGCTTCTAAATTTTTTCTTTGCAGATTTAATTCTCTAATAATAACATTTTGTCCACGTTCTACCACCCAAATCAAACCAAATAAGAAGACATAGAGAAGAAAAACGATAGAAAAATAATAAGTACCATCAAAATTTGCAATTTGTTCCTTATAAGAAGAAGACGTGGTTAATTCTAGACAATAAAGACTTGTAACTGAAGATAATAGTATGACTGACCAGATGATTCCTGACCAATTATTAGCAAACAAATACATTAAAAAGGGGATAATTACTAAAGCCAATAAATCATGTGAATAAATACCGCCCGACTTAAAACATTCTGAAAAGACACAAGAAAATAGAATGCTGGCAAATAAATTTCCCGATAAAACTAGAGAACCCTTTAATTTAAAGGTCAGTAAGACCAAACCTGAAACCGCTAAAAATAAAAAGTGAGGGAATTCTATGTCTGGTAAAATAAAAGAGGTGATGAAGATGCTAACAATGCATACGACAATTGTGAATAGGACGATGCAGATAAAATTTCTTGACTTCCAATAAACCTCTTGTTTTGTTTTATTGGAAACAGGTATAAAGAAATCTGATATTTGTAACAAAGCGTCCATGTGCTTGTTTATACGACGGAAGAACGCTAAGGTTGCGATAATTTAAACAGTTTTATTCTATTAAATTGGTTAAATTTATCATTTGAGAAATAATTTTATACTGCACAGTACTTTTTTTTTAACGATTATTAGGTAGAAGAAAAAAAATCAAGTATATTTGAAGGACATGGATTAAAAAGGGGATTGTATATCAACGCAAACTAGCAGTTGAAGTATTTAATAATGTATTTAAATAAAAGCCTTGGGTTGTTTAGACTCTTAAACTAAACAAGGTAGTCCAATGTAGTTTTTTAGATCAAAAAATGAGGTTTACTTTTTGGGTTAAGCGTAAAAACACTTATGCTCTAATCTATTCTAAATCACTTAGACTGATTGAGAGAGGTGGCTTGATCTGCGGGGTATCGTAGCTCTTTTTGAGTGATTTTACTTCTATTATATTAGATTCATATAGTTTCAGGTGGAATATCGAGGATTACATGCAATCCATATTGGATTTTATTCAATATGAATTGATATTCATGTGATTTAGAATTAATGAAAAAGTTCTATATCATGAATCTTATTGATGCTTTTTAACGTATAAGGAAAGAACATTCTTTAATAAACTCATTTATTATGAAAAAACCAGCTCTTAACTCTAGGATTAGTACAATTGCTCACATTGTCGATGAAGCTATAAGATTGAAAATAGTACATCTATATACAGAGGACAATGAAGTAAATGGCAGAGAAATCACCTTGAATGGCCAAACCATAGTCAATTTTGGCTCTGGTAGTTATTTGGGCTTAGAAATGCACCCATCTTTAAAAGAGGGGGCTATCCAAGCCATCCAACGATATGGAACTCAGTTTCCTAGCTCTAGAAGTTATGTATCATGTGGCATTTATAAGGAAGCCGAAACTTACTTAGGCCAAATATTTGGTACCAAGAACTTAATTATTACCCCTTCCACATCCATTGCTCACTTAAGCGCATTGCCGGTCGTCGTTGAACCTGGGGATGCCTTAATCTATGACCAACAAGCTCACTACAGTATGCAATTTGTTTTTGATTCTTTGAGGATGAAGAACATTACGATAGAGGTTGCACGTCATAATCGAATGGACATCTTGGAAGAAATGATTAATCAGTTAAAAGAAAAACACACTAGAATATGGTATGCTATTGATAGCGTCTATTCTATGTTTGGGGATTATGCCCCCTTGAGCGAAATCGAGCAACTGCTTGATAAATACCCTCAGCTTCACTTGTATGTGGATGATGCCCATGGCATGAGTTGGATGGGTGAACGAGGCTCAGGGTATGCGCTTTCTAAGATGAAACATCACCAGCGAATGATCCTTATTACTTCATTAAATAAGGCTTTTGCAGCGGGCGGTGGCGTCCTAGTTTTTCCGAATGAAGAGATGTACAAGAAGGTGCAGCTCTTTGGCGGTCATTTAATGTTTTCTGGCCCCTTGCGTCCTGGTTCACTAGGCGCTATCGTTGCTTCTGCAAAAATTCACTTGAGTGATGAAATAAATAAACTTCAACGGGAATTTCAAGAAAAGCTTACTTATTGCAATACTCTTTTGCAAAAAACTCAATTACAAGTCGTCTCAAATCCTTCTAGTCCGATTTTCTTTATAGGATTAGGTTTAATCAAATCTGGTTTTAAAATGACAAAACGCTTGATGGATGACGGATATTATACCAACATCGGCGCTTTTCCAGCAGTACCTGAAAGTTGTACCGGAATACGTTTTGCCATCAACAATAATTTGACCTTTGAGGATATCAAAGGCTTTGTGGATAGAATGGATTATCATTTTCCACTAGTATTGAAAGAAGATAACCGAACCATTGCAGATGTTCGTAGAGCATTCAGACGTATAAAAAACCTTAATGCTCCAAACACGGCTACAGAAAATGCACCGCTTAATGTAGAGCATTATTCTAGTATTGAAGCCTTAGACCTTGAAGAATGGCAAGCAATACACCAAGATAGTATGCTAGGAGATTTTGAGAAACTGCGTGCTATGGAAGTTGTTTTTTCTGTGGATAAGCGCAAGAAAAAAGACTGGAAATTCAATTACGTGAACATTAAGGATCAACACGGTCAAATCATTGTTTCAGCACTCTATATTACCTTTTGGAAGAATCATGAACTCTTTACATCAAAGGACTTCTGGAATTTGATGGACAATAATGGGGAAAATGCTTCGATTTCTGCCATGAATAAATCTTTACTGAGTAGTATTCTAAATAAAGGTTTGTACATCAATCGTTCTCATGAGCTTTGGAAAAAAGCTTTAGTAAAACTTGTCGAAAAAGCTACCGCTGAAAACGTTGAAAATAGAAGGCATTCATTGTCTTTCAATGCAAATCTTGAGGATATTGAATTGTTCGACTTCTTCAAAGAGCAAGGACTAAGCACCATTTTGGAAGGCGAAAAAGTTAATCTGCTTTTCTAATTCAAGCAAATTGAGCTGTCTTTTAGGAAACATCCTTGCGCCTAGCATCATAAATTATGTCATGAAATCAAATTACTAACTCTAAAGGATTAGGAGCTACAAATTTTTTGTGCTCCTTTTCTGCTAGTAGTGGGTCAACTACTTAGGAGTTGAAACACTAGGGCTCAACATGGTTAAGCAATACTTTTAAAACCCTGAAATTTTGCTTGGAAAGTTGAAGTACTACCCATGACACTTAAATTTTTTGCTTATTCTGGGCTAATGCATACATCGAAAGGAAACTCGCTTAAGCCTAGCAAACTCCTTGCAATTCTACCCTTGAGGTTTGTGCAGGTCTAGAAATATCACGATTTTAAAAAAAATTCTAGTATTTGTAAATCCATAAAAAGCTATTTTTAAAAGTATTTACATGTCCTATATGGCTAATAAAGCCGTATATTGCGCTCAAAATCCTAAATATGAGCGTACAGCACTTCGCACAAGGAGCAAGAATTACTACTAGAGGAGAAGATTTTATCATCAATAAAATTCGTGGCCAAGCACCACACTTTATACTCGAAACTACCGGTATTAGTGAGCTCGTTAAGGGCAAGAGTTTTCATTTTGATACGGCTATAGAACACAACATTGCTATTGTTGACCCTGCCAATACTAAACTCGTAGCCGATACCGATTACGGTTATCGGAAAACTAAACTTTACCTCGAGACACAACTCCGAAACAGTACTACCTATAGCCCGAAAATAAACATTGCGCATAAAGCGGCCTTTAATATTTCCAACTACCAATTTGATCCTACGCTCAAAGCTTTCCAACTTCCACAACCCCGTATGCTTATCGCTGATGGCGTTGGGCTGGGTAAGACCATTGAAGTAGGGATCTTTCTGGCAGAGATGATCAAGCGAGGAAAAGGAAAGCGAATTATGGTGCTGGCGCTCAAGTCCATCCTAGGGCAGTTTCAGCAAGAAATATGGAACCGCTTTGCCATTCCTCTTGTCAGGTTAGATTCTCAGGGCATTGCTCAGATTAAAGCTGATTTACCTGCCAATAAAAATCCTTTTGAGTTTTACGATAAAACCATTGTCTCCATAGATACCCTCAAAAACAATGAAAAATTCCGACACTACATTGAGCGTTCTCATTGGGATATTATCGTGATAGACGAATGCCATACGGTGGCCAACATTGGCAGCCAAAGGGGAAAGCTTGCCCAGTTCCTTGCTAAAAACTGTGAATCTCTTATTCTTACCTCCGCTACCCCTCACAACGGAAAGCGACAGAGCTTCGCCAACCTCATCCGCATGATCGAACCCACCGCCATCCCCAAGCATGGTGATTTTACCAAGGAGGATGTCGCGCCTTATTATGTGCGCCGCTTCAAACAGCACATTATAGATGATACGGTACGGTCTAACTTTCAAGACCGCCAAGTACAACCCATTCACGCACCATTGCTGCCTGAAGAAGAAAACTTCCTTGAGCTACAGCAAAAAATCAAATTTGAGGCGCTCTCAAAAGAAGGAAATAAGGGCAAACGCGACTTCCTATTCTCTATTGGCCTTTTCAAAGCTTACCTCTCCTCCCCTGCCGCAGCGCTAGAAACGGTCAGCAGAAGAATTGAGAAGCTTTTGGCTAATGCCGATTCGCCAATATCCAATACGGAGCTGGCGCCTGCCAATAACAACCCCGAACTACTTCAAGAGTTAAAAGCTATTCTCGACAATATCCTCCTAGAAGGTAAAGATGCCAAATACCTTGCCTTCAAACAAAAACTGCATGAACTCAAGTGGAAAGGAGGGGCCAAGGATGAACGCATCGTCGTTTTTGCAGAGCGCATTGATACCATTCGACACCTCAAAAAGCAATTGACCATCGATTTTAAGCTCAAGGAAAAGGCCATTGCAGAATTCCACGGCGGATTATCTGATGTAGAGCAGCAGAAAATTGTAGAAGATTTTGGTAAGGAAGATTCTGACGTCCGTATTCTCCTTACTTCTGATGCTGGAGCGCAGGGGGTCAACCTCCATTACTACTGCCATCTCATGTTCAATTATGACATTCCTTGGTCACTCATTACCCTTGAGCAACGAAATGGGCGTATCGACCGCTATGGACAGAAAAATACGCCTTTTATCTTCTACCTCGTTGCCAAATCAGAAATGGAAGGACTCAAAACGGATCTGCATATCCTCGAAAACCTCACCCAAAAGGAAGAAGAAGTGTACAAATCGCTTGGTGATGCAGGGTCTGTCATGAAACTCTATGATAGCCAAGAGGAAGAAAAAGTGGTAGAACAAGCCATTGCCGCCCAAAACGAAAGTTTTCTTTTTGATGAGGACGATGACGAAGAAGAGGAGGACAACTTCGAACTCCTCTTTGGCGGGGCA
>JAHDHB010000435.1 GCA_020631545.1 Saprospiraceae bacterium
CAAGTATTATCGTTACTGATTTAGAGGTTTGTACAGGTCGAATTCCCTCACGATTGGAGTTTTTCAAGTAGCTATGAATAAACCCCAAAAATAAAATTTCAATTCTTCACCAATCTATTTGGATTTCCTTTTTATTGCACTTATATTTGCAACCCGTTAGCAAATAGCTGACTCGGTAGCTCAGTCGGTAGAGCATCTGACTTTTAATCAGAGGGTCCCGGGTTCGAACCCCGGCCGAGTCACTTTTACTTAAGCAGCAACTTATTTTTAAGTTGCTGCTTTTTTATTTACCCCCCAAAAACGTCTTTCCTTCACCAACTGACAATAATATCACCTTGAAAAAATTGTTCTATTCAATTTTTTATCCTAGTATTGCAAGGAAATTGAGAACTCTTTTATAATTCGCAAATACCAAACCATGAGCAGCGACATTCAAATTGCACAAAAAGTTAAGCTAAAGCACATTCGAGAAATTGCAAGACAATTAAACATTGAGGAGGACGATTTGGAGCTTTATGGAAAATACAAAGCGAAATTACCCTTGTCTTTAATTGATCTTGAAAAGGTTAAGAAAAACAAGCTAATTCTTGTGTCTGCTGTCTCTCCTACCCCTGCTGGAGAAGGAAAAACAACGACTTCTATCGGTTTGACCCAGGGTATGAATCGGATAGGGAAAAAAACGACGGTGGTGCTTCGCGAACCGTCCTTAGGGCCTGTATTTGGCATAAAGGGGGGTGCTGCTGGTGGTGGCTATTCACAAGTACTACCCATGGAGGATATTAACTTGCATTTTACGGGAGATTTCTCAGCCATTGAAAAAGCACACAATTTGCTGGCTGCTTTGATTGACAATAATTTGCAGAGCAAGACGCACTCGCTCAATATCGATCCTCGAACGGTTTTGTGGAAGCGCGTGTTGGATATGAACGATAGAGCTTTGCGCCAAGTCGTCGTAGGATTGGGAGGGACTTCCTCTGGTATTCCTAGGGAATCTGGTTTTGATATCACTGCAGCATCGGAAATCATGGCTATACTTTGCCTTTCCAATGATATTAAGGATTTGAAAGAACGTTTGGGCAATATTTTTATTGGGTTTACTTTTGACAAAAAGCCAATTTACGCTAGAGATTTGAAGGCACATGGCGCAATGACTGCTTTGTTGAAAGATGCCATTAAACCGAATCTTGTTCAGACTTTAGAGGGTACACCAGCAATAATACATGGTGGGCCATTTGCCAATATAGCACAAGGAACGAATACGGTGATTGCGACGCGAATGGGCTTGTCTTTATCGGATTATGTGGTTACGGAAGCGGGTTTTGGAGCTGATTTGGGAGCGGAGAAGTTTTTGGATATCAAATGCGTTAGTGCTGATTTGTCTCCTAGTGCTGTCGTTTTGGTCGCTACTATACGAGCGCTGAAATATCATGGCGGTGCAAAATTGGATAATCTCAAAGCACCAAATCCTGAAGCTGTCCGCGAAGGTTTGGTCAATATGGAAAAGCACATTGAGAATGTACAAAAATTTGGGATACAACCTGTTGTCGCTATCAATCGTTTTACAACAGATACCGATGAAGAAATTAAGATCATCCAACAACGGTGTGAAGAATTAGGGGTAAAAGCTGTAGTAGCGGAGGTATGGGCAAAAGGCGGCGAGGGGGCAGAAGAACTAGCGAAGGCGGTGGTAGAAGTGGTTGATGCTTGCGAGAAAAGCTTCACTCCGATGTACGATTGGAAATGGTCGGTACGGCGAAAAATCAAACAGGTAGCTAAAGAAATTTATGGGGCAGAGGAAGTAGATTTCGCTAGGCAAGCGGTAATTGATTTGCGAAGAATCAAACGTTTAGGTTTGGGGCATCTCCCCATCTGCATAGCAAAAACACAGAAATCACTTTCGGATAATCCAAAATTACTAGGCCGCCCTACAGGTTTCACCATTACGGTTCGTGAAATTGAAATTGCTGCTGGTGCGGGTTTCTTAATTCCCATTACTGGAAATATGATGCGTATGCCAGGGCTTCCTTCTGTACCGTCGGCAGAGGCCATTGATATTGATGAAGCAGGAAATATTACGGGATTGTTTTGATACAGCTTAGAGCCTTGTCTATCCAAAAAAGGCACGTCGATAAAAAATCGACGTGCCAAAAAATAATTCATTATCTTAAAAGAAAAACCCCTTATTAAGCGCCAAGATAGGCCTTAAGGAGTTTACTTCTAGAGGTCGTTCTTAATTTGTTAATAGCCTTGTCTTTGATTTGACGAACACGCTCACGGGTAAGCCCGAATTTTTCACCAATATCTTCTAAAGACATGGGGTGCTCAACACCAATACCAAAGTATAGCTTGATGACATCATGCTGGCGGTCAGTAAGCGTAGATAAAGAACGCTCAATTTCTTTCCGAAGCGATTCACGGTAAGCTAGTGCTGTATCCGTACTAGGTGTATTGCTATTTTCAAGTACATCTAACAAGGAATTGTCTTCCCCTTCCACAAAAGGAGCATCCATAGAAACATGACGAGCAGCAACACCAAGTGTTGTTTCGACTTCCTCGGTTGCGATTTCAAGAATATCTGCAAGCTCATCGGAAGAAGGTTCCCGCTCATACTCCTGCTCAAGTTGCGAAAAGGCTTTGTTAATTTTATTTAGTGAACCTACCTTATTCAAAGGAAGACGGACAATCCTAGATTGTTCTGCCAAAGCCTGAAGAATAGATTGGCGAATCCACCAAACCGCATAAGAAATGAATTTGAAGCCACGAGTCTCATCGAATCGTTGAGCAGCTTTGATAAGCCCTAAGTTCCCTTCATTGATTAAATCACTGAGGGAAAGCCCTTGATTCTGATACTGCTTTGCTACCGATACTACAAAACGTAAGTTGGCCTTCGTCAATTTTTCCAAAGCAAGTTGATCGCCTTGTTTAATTTTTTTAGCCAAGTCAACCTCTTCCTCTGGAGTCAAGAGATCCACCTTACCAATTTCTTGGAGGTATTTCTCAAGAGACTGACTTTCACGATTTGTAATAGATTTGGTAATTTTTAACTGCCTCATTTTATAGTCGCGGGTTTTTACGGTTAGATAATGGTCTTATGGTAGTGTTTGTGAACTTTCCTCCACAAAACCACAAAAATAGGGTAATTATTGATTGAAAGCAAGTCAAAAGTAAGTTAATCAGTTCTCATCGTAAAATAGTTTCTCTTTTTAGCAGCTTCCTTACATTAGTCAAATAGGCCATAAAGAGGACATAGTGTAGACTTGACAAGTTCAAGTGCAATACATTTTTTTTTAACCAAACTATAACAAAATGCTAAAATTTTACATTTTACTTAACAACAAACAGTTCTAAACTTTTGTATTTTGCTTCATCAGTAGCTTCCTAATCATAAGAAGTGTTTATGAGGGGATTCACTTACATTAATGTTTTTTTAGCGATTTTAGTTCAATAATTTGGAAAAATCATTTTTTTGTTCTTTATTGCGCCCAAACCAACATGGATATTATTCATAGTATAGTCATTTTAAACCGATAATATGGAAAGGGTTTCCTTCGAATTGGAAGTTATCTTTAGAGCTTCTCCAAAAATATTGTACAGATTTTTAACCACTCCAGACTGCTTAATTTTGTGGTTCTGCGATGAGGTTGATATAACGGACAACGTCTATTCCTTTTCTTGGGGAGGTTCGGAAGAGTTATATACACTAGTAGAATCCGTTGAGGATGAACGGCTAAAATTCAAAAAAGAAGATGCGGAAAGCGATGAGGAATACTTGGAAATTCGAATGAGAAAATCCCCTGTTACCGCTGAAACGATTCTTGAAATCACTGACTTCTGCGATGCAGACGATGTAGATGACGATAAAAATCTCTGGATCACGCAATTGGATAAGTTAAAAACGCAAACTGGTGGATAAACAAGCTTATATATTGTTATATTATCATGAAAACGAAGTTCTTTTAAAGAGAACTTAGCGTAGTGGTTGGGTAGATTCGGCCACAGGCTCTTGGGCATAAATTTCTACCTTTTTTTGTACAAAAAATCAAATGTGGTATTATCGTTTTGGCGATTTTAACCCTATAAAGGCGCGCATAAGGCTTAAGACGGCTGCGCCTTTAGCTGATTAGCACAAAAAAATAGCCGCAAAAAACTCAAAGGCAGCTGTGTAAACAACGTAATTATTGCCACATAGAGACATAAGACGGCTATGCCGTTAGTTATCCACGATTGTTATCGGGAGTTACCGTTTTGGCGAGAATTGAGCGTGAAAAACGTAAAATTTCAACCTTTGAAAAGCGGTCAAAAAAAAATTGCAACGACCTGTAATTCAACACCTCATACTTGTAATTCCGTATTTAGAAAACAACAAAATGGCAGTATATAGTATAGTTTCGATGAAGTATTTTCGATATTAAATTAATATATCGTTGTTAGCTTTTGCAGTTTTACCTTTGTAGATTCCATTCGTCCTCTCCCCTACTACATTAATCGTTTCCTGCCTTGAATTGGACGAGTAAAATTTGAAGTTTTTCGAAGAATCCTTTATATTGTAAGCCTATCGATCTGCACTGAAAAAGTAGCATTATTGCTATAGAGCTATTTTGTTTATTCCAGCAACGAACAAATTTCAACATCAATAATCCGCTAATTTCAGCACAATTTATTTATAACAACAACAAATCAACGCCATTTTATGGGACTTTTCGATTTTATCCGAGGAGAATTAATAGAAGTCATCGACTGGGTAGAAACTAACCCTGACACTTTACTTTGGAAATTCCCCGACAAGGATGCCAATATAAAATACGGTGCCCAATTGACGGTTAGGGAATCACAAGAAGTACTTTTCTTGGATGAAGGCCGCTTTGCTGACCATTTTACACCGGGTAGGCATACGTTGTACACGGAAAATATGCCGATTTTGACGACGCTGAAAAGCTGGAAACACGGTTTTAACTCGCCGTTCAAGTCTGATGTTTATTTCTTCAGTACCAAACAGTTTACCAATTTAAAGTGGGGAACAGCCAATCCGATTATGATGCGCGATCCTGAATTCAAACAGGTGCGTGTACGAGCTTTTGGAACTTACTTCATAAAAATAGCAGATCCTAAAACTTTTTTCACTCAATTTGCTGGTACTAAGAGAACGGTACGCATCGGTGAGATAGAAGATGCTATGCGCGATTTAATCGCTCCTAAATTTGCGGAAGCCTTAGCAGAATCAGGTGTTTCTGTCATGGATATGGTTTCCAACTATACTGAATTAGGCGAAAAGATATTACCTCTACTACAAGACGATTTTACGCCTTTTGGCCTTGAATTAACGAAGTTCCAAATCAGTAGCACGACGCTTCCTAAGAAGGTTGAGGAGTTCTACGATAAGATGACCAACATGCATATGGTTGGTGATGATATGGACAAGTTTACGCGTTTCCAAACGGCGGAGGCTATCGAAAAGGCGGCGGATAATCCTGGCGGCGGTGGAGAAGGCATGGGCATGGGTATGGGTTTTGGTATGGCGAATATGATGATGAATAACATGCAAAACATGCAGAATCAATCCGCTCAGAATCAAAAAACGGAACAGGCTGCACCGAAACAGACGAAGGCAGAAATCATTGGTTTGTTGAAGGAGCTTGGAGAACTTAAGGAAGCTGGCATTCTTACTGCGGAAGAGTTTGATGTGAAAAAGAAGGAATTGCTTGCAAAACTTTAGTTTTTGAGTTAGGAATGAGGAATTACGAATTAGGAGTTGCTTGTTTGAACGTGTTTAATTTTTAAGATTTTATCCTCTTTTGAAATATTTTGAAACGGGATTGGCTGTAATGGCTGATCTCGTTTTTTTTTAACCACTCAAGACTCAAAATGGCTGCGCCATTAGTTATCCACGATAGTTATCGGGAGTTAGGAGTGAAGAGTTATCCGCGATAGCTATCGGGAGTTGTCCGTTTTGACGAGAATCAAGCGTGAAAAACGTAAACTTTCAACCCTCGAAAAACGACAAAATTGCAACACATAACATAAAGACAACTTCGTAAACAACGCAATTATTGCCACATAGAAACATAGGCACATAGATTTTTGACGACATTGACGTAGAAGGGCACATAGGTTATATTAGAGGTCTTACGACCTTTTCACATAGCCCCTCATTACGTAAAACACTCTCAAAAAAACCTTTGCAACGACCTGTAATTCAAAGCCTCTACTTGTAATCTCGTG
>JAHDHB010000009.1:0-30266 GCA_020631545.1 Saprospiraceae bacterium
GGTTGAAACCCCTTGCTATAGAGCCTCGAAGGCTACCGCCTTCTCTAGCGTACTATCGTAAGATTCGTACTAAGGCAAGATAAGAAAATAATCTAACCATTTGATTGGAATAATTTCAGATTACTCCGCTTTGGAAAACGAATCATTTAGCTCGCTAAACTCATCGTTCTCCGCCTTGATTAATCTGAAATTCTCCACACTAAAATGACAATCTTATTTTTTTATTTTGCCTAAGTAAAATGAAATTCAGGGGATAACTATAAAGATTTGCTCTTTTAGTTCTGTCTAGAAATGAAGGGGTATATATATTCCTATTGTCTAAAAAAGTCCTTCTTTCCCCCCGTTTTCTCCATCAATTTAATTTCTCGAATGATGATATCATGCGAAAAGGCTTTGCACATATCATAAACGGTAAGTGCTGCAACGGAAGCCCCTGTCAAAGCTTCCATTTCTATCCCCGTTTTCGCTTTTACGCTTGCAGTACAATTGATTTCCACCAATTTATCATCATTGATACGAATAGCGATGTGGCAATTATCCATGCCTATCGGATGGCAAAGCGGAATAAGCTCACCCGTTTTTTTCGCTGCCATAATTCCTGCAATGATAGCCGTTTGAAAAACAGGGCCTTTCTTGGTACGAATATCATCACCTTCAAGGAGTTCTAGAATTTCTTCATTCAGTTGGACAAGTGCTTGTGCCTTGGCCGTTCTTTGGGTAATGGCTTTTTGGCCTACATTCACCATGGCGGGATTTCCTTGGGCATCTAGGTGTGTAAATTTTTTCTTCATTTGTTTTGAATTAGAAACGTAACTGAGCTGCTAAATTACTGGTAATTCTTGATAGATTTTCAAACTACACCTTGATTATCAAATCATCACCTACCTCAACTAAGGGGAGTTCACAATAAGATACCGAGGAACAACTTGTCGGCTAAAGCCAACGTTACTTGTAAAAAACACTGATTTCTTCTAGGGGTTTTCGTTCAAAATCAGGTACGGTAGCATCGTCAGCGGGATAACCTACGGGTAAGAGCAAAAAAGCTTTTTCATTCGCAGGTCGTTCTAGAATTTTTTGCAAAAAATTCATGGGGCTTGGGGTATGCGTTAAGGTAACTAAACCTGCTTGGTGAATGGCGGAAATAAGGAACCCTGCTGCAATACCAACGGATTCAGCTACATAATAGTTTTTATGCTTTTTCCCCTCTATCAAGTCATAAGGCTTCTTAAACATTACAATTAACCAAGGGGCTATTTCCAAAAATGGCTTTTTCCAATCGGTACCAATGGGTTTTAAATCTGTTAGCCATTCTTCGGACATTCGTCCATGATAACTCCGATATTCCTCTTCTTCCGCAGCTTCTCTAATTTTCTTTTTTAGCTCGGGATTCGCAATAATGCAAAACGTCCAAGGTTGCTTATGCGCTCCAGAGGGAGCCGACGCCGCAGTCATGACGACATCTTCAATCACTTTTCGGGGTACGGGTTTATCTGAAAAATCTCGAACAGAACGACGGGAATCCATAGCTTCATAAAAAGACTTGCTGTTTTCACATAATTCCTCTTCTGTCAATACAGGTCGATGATAGGGTATAAAAGGGTGCTCATTTTGCATAACAACTAAAATTAAAGGTCAAAAACTAAAGATCACCTAATTGAGGTCTCAAGGTCATTTCTTCCAAAACAGCTTGATCGCTAAGCTTATAGCCTGCCCAGATGGCTTCGGCAATATCGCTTGCTTTCATCAAACGCTTTTCGGGAAAAGTAGCTCCTGCCCAAGAGTTTGACCACGTAGCTCCAGGTAGAATGGAGGTCACACGAATGTTATGAGGTTTTAACTCTTCTCGTAGTGCTTTGGAAAATCCTAGTAAAGCAAATTTTGAAATGCAATAGGTACTAGAGCCTGGCAATGCCATTTCGCTAGCTATGGAACACATATTAAAGACATGTCCACTTTTTTGCTCCAGTAAAGCAGGAAGTAAGGCTCTTGTGAGCCAATAAGCACTGTATAAATTGGTGTCGGTAAGCTGCTCCAATTGTCCTTCGGGGGCATCTAATATGGTGCCAGGGAAATAAACACCAGCATTATTGATCAACACCTCAAAATTAGCCCAATGTTTTAGCACAAATTGGGCAAAACGTAAAACTTGCTCCTTTTTAGAAACATCGGTTGCTTGAAAATGGACAGTACAAGCGGGGTAAGCCGTTTCAATGGCTGTTTTACAATGCGCTAAATCCTTTTCATTCCTAGCGCAGATCATTAAATCAAATCCTTCACTAGCAAATTTTTCGGCTAAAGCCCGGCCTATGCCTTTTGTTGCTCCTGTAATTATTACACGTTTTCTGATTGTCATGGTAGGTGTTTTCTTCGTTATTTTGTCGTTATCAAGTTATTGGCCACGAGCCGAAACTAATAGACTAATTTTGCAAAGCTACTATACATTAAGATACTTAAAAATTTTATGGCGCTTAAAGTACGGAATTATTACAATTTTAGGTCTTGTGACTTGTTGGAATATTAAAAAAAAGGGTGCTCAACAAGGAAAAATGAATCCAATTTGAAGTAATTTACTTGACATTCCTTGATTTCCTTAAAAATAAAGTATTTTTGACACCTTAAACCGTAAGTTATCGTAAGAAGAGGAAGAAGTTGTTAGAAAAGACGCTAATTGCGGTGAAAAAAGAAACATTACTACATGAAACTGAATTTTTTAGAGGAATTTGGGCGTTATTTGATATTATTGAAGACGATGTTCGCCCCACCAGAGAATTTTACGATGTATCGCAAGGAGACATTTCGTCAAATGCATGATATAGGTGTAGGTTCATTGAGCATAATCGGTCTTATTGCCTTTTTTATTGGTGCTGTTACGGCTGTTCAGTTTGCTTATCAATTGGAAGGTTCCTTCATTCCGAGCTATTATATCGGTTATATTGTACGAGATTCTACGATTATCGAATTAGCGCCTACCATCTCTTGCTTGGTTTTGGCGGGGAAAGTGGGGTCTAATATTGCAGCAGAGATTGGGGGGATGCGGCAAAAAGAACAGATTGATGCGCTAGAAATCATGGGAGTCAATACTGCTGCTTATCTAGTAGGGCCGAAGATTTTTGCGGGTTGTGTCGTTATTCCATTTCTAGTCATTATTGCTGCGGGTATTAGTATGGCAGGCGGGTATTTGGCGGCGGTTTCTTCTGGTTTTGTAACGCCAAACGATTACCTTTTAGGATTACGTTCTTTCTTTGAGTCTTATTATGTTTTTATGATGATTGTCAAAGCCATCGTTTTTGGTTTTATCCTGACTTCTATTGCTTGTTACAAAGGTTTTTATGTCTCTGGAGGTAGTATCGAATTAGGAAAAGCGAGTACACAAGCGGTCGTCTTGAGTAATATTATGATTCTTATAGCTGATTATACGATTGCCTTGTTGTTGACTTAAGTTGTAGAGGGTATTGAATAGAGGGTAGAGGGACTTAATTTTCCTTTGGAAAATGAATGAAGGAGGTCATTTAATTTGTATTAAAAAACAATTCCAACAATAACGGATATTATGATTAGGGCGATAGATATACGAAAATCTTTTGGTTCGAATGAAGTCTTAAAAGGCATCTCGGCGGAGTTTTATCAGGGTAAAACGAATTTGCTGATTGGGCGAAGTGGTGCAGGGAAAACGGTTATGCTTAAATTGTTGGTTGGCTTAATGAAACCAACGGAAGGGACGGTTTGGTACGGGGATACCGACTTCACGGCTCTGAATAAGCACCAAAAGAAGGCTATCCGACAAGATATCGGGATGCTTTTCCAAGGAAATGCCTTATTTGACTCGCTTACTGTTGAGGAAAATGTTCGTTTTCCCTTGGATATGTTCACCAAAATGACCAAAAAAGAAAAATTAGATCGCGTGAATTTCTGCTTGGATAGGGTAACTCTTGCTGGGAATAATCATAAATATCCTGGAGAAATAAGTGGGGGGATGCAAAAAAGGGTTGGAATTGCTAGAGCTATCGTTCTAGAACCCAAGTATTTGTTCTGCGATGAGCCAAATTCTGGTCTTGACCCTAAAACTTCGATTGTTATTGATGAGCTTATTCGAGAAATTACGATTGACAACAATATCACGACGATAATCAACACGCATGATATGAATTCGGTTATGGAAATCGGGGACAATATCGCACTACTGCACTTGGGCGAATTGGCTTGGGTGGGCAACAAGAGTGAGGTTATGGAAAGCGATAATCAACTTTTACAAGATTTTATATTTGCTTCTCCTTTCTTACAGCGATTGCGCCGCCAGTTTGTTGATAAAAGCTAATCAATCAAGCGTTTTTATTTAGTCGTACCTACTAAAGTTTCTTAGTTCTATCTTCGTAGGACTCTGCTGAAAACAATTTGGTAATCAAATCTTTGTGAAATATTTTTTTATCGCCAACTATGAAAAAGGGATATTTTTGGATGTTACCATTGCTTAGCCTGCTGTTTTCTTGTGGGAAAGGCACGCCTCCTGCTGCTGGCTATTATGGGGATCATGTTGTATTGGGGTACGATCCAGTGGGGGATATTATCACAGGAATGTACTATGATACAAAGGATTCTATCCCTGATCCTGACTGCTCTTTTTACTTTACGGGAAAATATATCGGTAAGTATACCAATACGATACGATGGCTTCCGGGCCAACGAAACAATAGAGATATTTTTGGTTTTATCAAAATGAAAGGGCAAAATGAATTTACCTTTTATTGGGAAGAAAACTTGCAAAACTGCCGAGATACGCCCGATTTTGCTTCTAAAAAAATTAATCTTTCCTTGACTCAAGCAGAACCTTGGTTGTTTATTCAAACGGTAAGAGCAGAAAACGCGATTGTTCATGCAAAACCTTCTAAGGAAGCTCCTGCATTAGGCTATGTGCAGCAAGATGTTGTGCTAAAAATTCTTCATAAAAAAGGAAACTGGGTAGAAGTGGTGGCAGGCAAAAAGAATCAACTCAGAGGCTGGGTTTATTATAAAAATTTAAAAAGCTTTCCTAGTTAACCTTGAAACATCTGCATCCATCTAAAAACACGTTATTTCTTAGTCGTAGAAGTATTACACGGATAATTTAATTCTTAACTGCGGCTCTGCCGCCCTGTGCCTTATGTTCGCTATGTAGTTAGGAATCAAAGCAATGAGGTGTCGGTGTAATGAAGAGTTGGCATGGTTTATCTTAAGGACGGAGCTTGGTCACGGGGTGGCTTTAGGGGCCACCGCGTGACGCTTCTCTTAAAGTTATGTGAAAAAGCCTAATCTATTAGGTCTGCATCAAAAAACACGCTATTCCTTTGTGTCTGCGTGTCTTTCTGGCGATATAATATACGTATCAAGTTGGCCACAAAGACACAAAGTTTTTGACGGATAATTTAATTCTCAACTGCGGCTCTGCCGTACTGTCCTTCAATTCTGCCGCCCCACAATTTAGCTTTGCAAGTCTGTAAACTTAAAACTACCGCCATCAAATAAGCCTAAGTCACTTAATTTCAAGGAAGGGATGACGAGTAAGGCCATGAAAGATAAGGTCATAAAAGGCGCATGAAGCGTACTCCCTAAGGTCTTGGCATACTTATCAATAGCAGAATATTGTTGCCCTACTTGATAACCATCAGCATCAGACATAATGCCTGCTATGGGCAAGGGAAGTACTTGTTCTCCTTGTGTACCTACTACAGATATTCCTCCCTTATTTTCGATAATCAGATTCACCGCGCGACAGAGGCTTTCGTCATCTACGCCTACAGCGATAATGTTATGAGAATCATGCCCTACACAAGAAGCTAAAGCCCCTTCTTTCAGCCCAAAACCTTTGATAAAAGCAATGGCTGGTGGAACATCTGAATAACGATTGACGACCGTCATTTTCAAGCAATCATTTTCCGTATTCGATACGACTTTTCCTTCTTTGATGTTGGCATCAAGGACGATTTTTTGCGTAATAAGCTCGCCGTCTAAGGCTTCAATGACTTGTAGTTTAGTGCCTGTAGCAACTAGCTCGAAATCTTTTGCTTGCTTAGGACTCGTATTGAAATTGTTAATGATTTTTGTGGCTACATCGGGGAATAACGATTTGCCATTTTGAGCGACTAACTTACCATCAATATAAGTTTCTAGGACTTTAAATTCTTTCAAATCTTCACAAAGAATAAAATCTGCTTGTTCTCCAACCTTCAGGCTCCCAACATCTAAGTTGTAATGCTCAATCGGATTCAAACAAGCGGCTTGCAAAACTTTGAAGACATCAATGCCTTTAGCTACAGCTCTAGCAGCCAATTGATTAATATGACCAAGGATTAAGTCATCGGGATGTTTATCATCTGAGCAAAACATCATTCGCTCATAATTTTTAGGCATCAGATTGATTAATGCTTCGAAATTCTTAGCGGCACTGCCTTCCCGAATAATGATCTTCATGCCCAAATCCAATTTATCCTGTGCTTCTCCTTCACTAAAGCACTCATGATCGGTGGTAATTCCAGCCGAAGCGTACTGTTTTGCCTGTTCTCCACGCAATCCTGGAGCATGACCATCAATCGGTTTACCATGTTTTTGAGCAATTCGTATCTTTTCCATCACCACCTCATCCTTGTAAATCACCCCTGGATAATTCATCATTTCCGCTAGGTATTTCACTTGCGGGTCGCTTAATAATTTATCAATATCGGCTGCAGTTACTTCTGCTCCAGCCGTTTCAAAAGTCGTAGCAGGAACACAAGAAGGTGCCCCAAAATTAAACTTGAGCGGTACTTGATTTCCATTTTCTATCATAAATAAAACGCCTTCTACGCCAAGTACATTCGCAATCTCATGCGGATCAGAAACGGTAGCCACCGTACCATGCGTAACGGCTATCTTCGCAAATTCCGAAGGCACCAGCATGGAACTTTCTATATGGACATGCGCATCAATAAAGCCCGGCATCAAGTAGCCGCTACTAGGCGTATCCAATTCTTCAATGGCTGTAATTTTGCCATCTTTCACCGTTATTTGTCCACTGTAAATGCGTTGGTTACGAATGTCTACAATATTTCCTTGTACTTTCATGATAGGTCTATTTTTGATTGAATTCAGGCCACAGATTAGTTTTTAACCATATAAGGTATATAAGAGCATATAAGCATAACTTGACGTACTAGACGAACCAAGGGGTTGAAACCCCTTGCTATAGAACCTCGAAGGCTACCGCCTTCTCTAGCGTACGTATGGCACTAGTGGTTCGACTCAGAGATACTGGACAGGTTAGTAACTAAGCAGTGAACTCTTGCCAAAATTTGACAAAACTTTGTAGAGGGTAGAAAGTATCGAGTAGAAGGACTTTTTGATTTTTCTTCGAAAAATTAGTTCGTTATAACGGTAAAAGTCCTTCTACTCCCGATTACTATCGCGGAATACCCTCTACTTTCTACATGGTAGTGGCTTCGCCACCTTAGGATTTAAGAAGTATGATTTTTTTATTTGCTAGCAAATAAAAATTTACACAATGAAGGTTTCTTACATCATAAATCATGTTTTTTCATAAATGATCTTAGCTCTAAAAAAAATGGAGAATTCAAAACAGAGCAATCATTCTCCATCCTCAATTCTCCATTTTCTTTCATCAGAAAAAAGTACTATCCAAGCAGCGCACTCATCCCGATAAAGGCTGCTCCACCAGCTAAGAAGCCGATAGCTGCTAGCCAAGCAATATTTTTCAAGTACCAGATAAAATCAATTTTTTCCATCCCCATAGCGGCTACACCTGCTGCTGAACCAATGATCAACATACTACCACCTGTACCAGCGGCGTAAGCGATGAAATGCCAGAGACGAGCATCCATCGGTTCGGTGTACATTCCCATAGATGCTGCTACTAGAGGTACATTATCTATTAAGGCGGATGCGGTACCGAGTAGCATGACGACAACGTCTTGATTCGGTAAAACGGAATCCATCCACTGGGCTAGATTACTCAGGATATTTAAGGATTCTAAAGAAGCTACGGCGACTAAGATTCCTAGGAAAAAGAGTATACTGGACATCTCAATTCTAGAAAGGGCATTATGTGCAGAATAACGATGCTTGTTTTCTATATCTTCGTCAGGATGAATGTATTCTGAGACTAACCATACAATCCCTAGTCCTAGCATCATCCCTATATAAGGCGGTAAATGCGTCAGAGTTTTGAAGATAGGAACAAAGATAAGCGCGCCTAAACCAACAGCTAACATCCGACGACTGCCTAGTATTTTCTCACTTTCTATAGCTTCATCGAAGTTTCTTTCAGAAGGCGTGATATGTCCTTGCATCGCTTTCATTCGAGATGCGATAAAGGTAGGAATCACCATACATACAATAGAAGGAATAACTAGGTTGGTGATTAGGCCTGTGGTAGAAACCTTATTGCCTATCCAAAGCATGGTCGTTGTCACATCTCCAATCGGTGACCAAGCTCCCCCCGCATTTGCAGCGATGACAGCAAGACTGACGAAATAAATTCGCTCTGTTTTGGAAGGGACTAAACGACGTAGTAGTGAAACCAAGACGATAGTGGCTGCAAGGTTATCTAAGGTAGCCGAAAGGAAGAAGGCCAAAATACATATCAACCAAAGCATGGTCGATTTTTTGGTGGTTCGAATTCGGTTGGTGATGACCGAAAATCCTTTGTGCAAATCAATTAACTCCACGATGGTCATCGCTCCAATTAAGAAAATCAAAATTTCGGCTACTTTACCAATATGGTGCAGTAATACAGGAATAAATGGATAAGGTTCATCTTCCGTAGGAGCAATCACATGTCCATGATGGTCAAAAACATCTAACCCACTAACGGCCAATAATGCCCAACACATAGCACCCATTATCAGAGCAGGTACCGTTTTGTCTAGCTTTAACGGATGTTCGAAAACAATAGCTAAATATCCAATAATAAAACAAAGAATTACTCCTATCAACATGTTTATTCAATTTAAATCCAGAGGCATACAACGCCATAATCATCAGATAAAGAACAACTTACAAGCATTTTATGCATAAAAATGCTTCGCTGCCCTAAAAACTGCGCTAAAATAAGCAATATCTAACAATATACCGCTTCCTTGGCGTGTAAAAATCTAATACAACGAAGTTCCTTTATTAAAAAAAGATTTAGTGCCTTGGCCTTTTCACATCGTTAGAAAATTCACGACAATTGTTAAACGACATTCAAAACACTGAATTCCAAAGCATTTGCAGGAAACCAAAAACTCGACTCGGTACGTTTGAGGCGGCTGCTTTGCGAAATGGCTAACGTGCTGCGTTTTCGCTGTGGCAGGCTGTTCAAGCAAGTACTTAAATTTAGGAACTGTTCTCAAAACGCAGCACGTCCAGCTATGGCACAACGCAACCGCCTCAAACGTACCGCGTTGACCTTGTTGCTACTGAGGAACGTTCTACTCAGTACTTTTCTCCTGTGGTATTTTGTAGCCAAAAAAACTCATAGCTGCTTGCGCAATCCGTATCGTGAATATTTTCACAACAAATAGAAATAGGTACTCAGAGGGCAACCACGAGGGTTTGCCCCTACAGGTTTCAGAGATAAGATAGTCTACTATAACTTTAGATATGACATAATAACTCATGGAAGAAAACTTCCCTCCTCCTGTCACCACTTGGCGTTTATCCACAAAATTGTGAATTTGTCTTTCAGTAAATATAAACCCTATTTTCGTACATGGCACAAAAAAAATTAATCACGCTAGTTACACTTTCTTTTTTATTGACATGTACTAGATGAATGGTTGGATAAAACAAAGCAAACCATTTCCCCCCCTAGTTGATAGCAGAGAGCAACGTTTAAGTTGTGAAATTTTTAAACTTGTAATCCTGCTATAAAATCCACGGGATTCCTGTCCCATTTTTTTAAATCCCTTTTTTAAATTACAATTTTAAAACGATGGCAAAAAGAAGAAAACCACGATTAAAGCTCAAGGTTATCGCAGATAGCGGAGAGTCAATTGTCGATTTGTCGAAGAAAAAAAGTATTGTTGGTGACAAGTATACCATCATTTCTAAAGACAAATTGAAAGCGGATCATAAGCTGGTCAGTTCTTATCAAAAAGTACGCAATTTAGAATACAATGGAGCGCCCATTGTGGATATGAATTTCCCGATTCAGACCCTCATTTTCAAGTCAATCAAGCAAAGGCGACCTGCATTTAATTCTAATGAGCATTATTTAAAAACCTATTCTACGTGTAAATTCCCACAAGGAAAAATGCTTGTTATTTTACCCCAATCCTTATGGGCTTCGCTCAAATCCGTTATCAATCGTTATGTGATTGATGTGGCTAGAGAAGGGTATTTTGCAGAAGTGCATACCGTTGAAAATGCGGCAGCGCCCAATATCAAGCAGCTCATTAATTCACGTCCATGCAAAGGCGTTTTGCTTGTAGGGAATGTGGCGCCAGCATTTTACAAGCATGAAAATTCAAAATTTCCTTGTGACCTTTATTATATGGACAAAAATGGGGGTTGGCAACAGGAAAATGGAGAAGCGAACACCTTTAAAAATCATACCGGAGATGTTGATCCAGAAATCTGGCTAGGCCGTTTATTCACGCCTACGGATGAGGGTAATGACATCCATATGCTCCAAGAGTATTTCAATAGAAATCACAGCTACCGCACAGGTGGAAAAGCTCCCCGAAGAGATGCTCTTGCTTTTGTTGATGATGATTGGTCGGGATATCCTAAAAAAATCAAAAAAGCGTGGAAAGGCTTACCGAATAGTTTCCAATCCAATGTCAATGCCGCAGTACGCTGGCCTACAAATGATAAAGTTTACCTTTTCCAAGGAGATGAATATGTGCGTTATGATACTGGCGAAGGAGAAATGGATACCGGATACCCTAAAAAAATCTCCGCAGGATGGACGGGTTTCCCTGCTCAATTTGATGCCGGTATTGATGCCGCTGTTGCTTGGCCAGGCGATAAGAAACTTTATTTTTTCAAGGGCGACAGCTATATTCGTTATGATGTACCGAGCCAAAAGGTGGATGCTGGATACCCTAAGAAAATCAGTGCTGGTTGGCCGACCTTACCTGCTTCTTTCAAGTCAGGAATCGACGCAGCAAACTTATGGCCAAATGGAAAGATTTATTTTTTCAAAGGCAACCGCTATCTTCGCTACGATACGACAGCAAACAAAATGGATCCGGGCTACCCCAAGCTTATCGCAGGAAATTGGAATGGGTTTTCTGAAGAGTTTGAAAACCAAGTAACCGCTGCCGCTACTTTCCCTAATGGAAATGCGTACTATTTTAGTGATAACATGTATATCCGCTACAATACTACGACCTTCGAAGTATCTAAAGGTTTTGATGATTGTGGTTTTGATAAAATGTTTTCTCCTAGCAGAATCAAGGTATACACACATCCGAATGAGACGCAAGCCACCAATTATAAAAATGAAATAAAGAAAATCCGTTCATGGGTACAGCTTTGCGCACATTCGGGTACGCAGAGCCACAGTTTTTCTGCGGATCCTCCTGGCGGTAGTGTCAATTCTACTTACTTGAGAGATACTCGACCACCAAAAGCATATTTTTACAATTTATTTTGCTGTTCTTCTGGTCGTTTTACAACGCCCAACTACATAGCAGGCTGGTATATCTTTGACAAAGCAGGTGGTTTTCAATGTGAAGGCTTAAGTGCCGTTGCAAGTGCAAAGACAGGCTCTATGCTTCATTTCGAAGATTTTTATGAGCCTATGGGCCAAGGAAAAGACATCGGCCCTGCTTACCTCAATTGGTGGAAAGAACGTGGAGCGACTCATGATGACGGGGAAATTTACTGGTTTTACGGCCTTACGCTCCTTGGAGATCCAACGCTGACATGGACAAAAGGTTGTACGCCAACGCCGATTTCGCCTGATGATGGTGAAGTGTTTAGTCATTTTCCGCGTCAAATACAATTGCGTTGGAAACCTGTACCGCTTTCTGGTGTCAAATATGATGTAGAAATTGATGCCAAAGGCGCCATCAATGCAGGTCAATGGGCTGCCCAAAACTGTAAATCATGGCTACTAAGAACCCATATATCAGGGACGAGCTTCAACCATAATTTTGTAGGCGCTCAGCCGGGTAGATGGCGTGTACGTACTAGAATAGGCAACAAGCTATCCCCTTGGTGTGAATGGCAATATTTCCGTTTTACAAGGTAGTCGATGGGTCGTTTCGAGCTTATTGCTTCTGAAAATGAAACGTGGATTTGGCGATTTTCAACCATATAAGGCTCCTAAGAAGGTATAAGCATGACGTAACATACTAGGTCAAAAAGGCTTATAAGGAGGTCTGCGACCTTTTTAAGACACATAAGCTAAATACTTTTTTTGGGGGGGTCTGAATATGCGTGTTTTCAAAGCGCCTAAATGGACGCTGCTTTTAGAAGTAGCGTCCATTCATTTTTGCCTCCATTCACAATTATAACAGCTCCTTAAGAAAAAACTTAAAGCATTCATTAATGGTCAACTACAGTTATTTATGAATATTTCAGAATAAAGGTGGTTTGAAAGTCGTAACTTTGTCTAAATTTGGACGTAAATTTAAGATAGAAGAAGGTTCGGGCACTTTTCGGCCATTTTATCGGTTAATGAATTTAGAGTAGAGGGTATTCCACGATAATCATCGGGAGTAGAAGTACTTTTTACGCTATACCTTGCTTGCATTATAGCATGAATTTTCTTTACAGGACACCGACTTAATACAAAACACGAATGACTTGAGGATCAGGTTAAATGATCAGCTAGTCACCCAAAACAGAAGACAAACTTTGAGCGAAATTATTTTGAATGTGAACGGCGTTGATTTGCTTGAATTCTTCGGCAAAAACGATGCGAAAATAGACTTGGTAAAAAAGGCTTTCCCTAAAGTCAAGATAACCTCAAGAGGCAATCGGATCAAGTTGGCAGGTGATAAAAAACACACCCAACCTTGTAAAGAAAGAATTGAGCGTTTGCTTAGATTTCTTAGAGAAAATGATGCCTTGTCTGAGCATGATTTAAAGGATATCCTGAACGGAGGCAACCCCTCTGAACACAAAATCAGCAAAAAGGTAAACGGCAACGTTATTGTTCATGGTAGAGATGGGAATCCTATAAAACCACGAACGGTCAACCAAAAACGACTCGTAGAATCTTCGGAGGAAAACGACATCGTATTTGCTATAGGGCCAGCAGGCACAGGAAAAACCTATACTGCTGTTGCTCTTGCTGTTAGAGCCTTAAAAAATAAACTTGTAAAACGGATTATCCTTACTCGCCCTGCTGTAGAAGCAGGAGAAAATTTGGGTTTTTTGCCTGGTGATCTTAAGGAAAAAATCGATCCTTATCTTCGTCCACTTTATGATGCTTTGGATGATATGATTCCTGGGGAAAAGTTGAATTTCTTTATGCAAAATCGCGTTATCGAAATTGCTCCTCTTGCCTTTATGCGGGGGCGTACGCTTGATAATGCCTTCATTATCTTGGATGAAGCACAAAATGCAACGGGTGTGCAACTAAAAATGTTCCTTACCCGAATTGGCCCTTCTGCCAAATGTATCATAACAGGAGATTTGACGCAAATCGACTTGCCTCGCAATCAAAAATCGGGTTTATATCGTAGTCTTGGTACCTTGAAGGATATCGAAGGCATCGGCACGGTCTTTCTTACTGAAGAGGATGTTGTTAGACACCGTTTGGTGAAGCATATCATCCGAGCCTTCCGCAAAATGGATGAGGAGGATCAGGAACAACGCGAGGCGGCTAGAGTACAACGCGAAATGCGACGTAAGAATGAACTCGAACGTAACGAATAGAAAACGGATGGTCGTCAGGTCTCATAACACCTTGACGGCCAAAATCATCCAATAAAAGCTGCAATTCGCTCAATTACAATAGGCGATTTCAGCAAACGGAAATGCCCAAAGCCCTCTGTTGCAATTAATGTAGCATTGGGCCAACTGGCTGCAATTTCTTCTGCCCGTTCAAAGGCTACTACATCATCTTCTTTATCGTGAATTACGAGCAAGTTTTTTACGTTTACTTTATCGGCAGATTTGGCAATATCCATCTCCTCAATAGTCATACTAAATTTTTTCTCGACTAAAGTTTTCACCCGTTCCATTATATTCTTGGGCACATCAATGGCTTCTTTTAATTGACCTAAAGCATAAGTCAAGCTAGAATTTCCACTTGCAAAAACCATTTTATCCAAGGCAAGATGTGGATTTCGAGCCAGCATAAATACGGTAGCTGGACAACCAAAAGAATGCGCGACGAGGTGTTTTACATGACCTACATGCCCCCATACCGCTTTTACACCTTCTCCAAAATCATGCAAATCCGTCTGTTTCCCTGGGGAGTCCCCATGTGCAGGACCATCAAAGGTAACAATTCTGTAGCCTTGCGCTAGTAGTGATGGCACTAAAGATCGCAAAGCCGTTCCCCTTGATTCCCAACCATGTACTAGTAAAACGGTAGGCTTCCCCTCCTCACCCCAAGCATAGCCCTGCAACTGCCCGTCTTTGAATGGAACAGAAAAACGCTGCACGGCCTCAAGCAACTCATCGGTTTGCTTGTGTTTAGCTCTATATAATGGTGTGGTGAATAAACGCCAGCTTAATCGAGCGCCAAGATTAGGAAAGAACCAACTTGATAGCTTTAAAAAAGATTTGACCATTTGCACCTGAAGCATAGGTACTTCAATGGGGGGAGTCTGGTCGCGTTCATGCTCCTTTGCTCTAATCGTTTCCGAAATCTGTGTCTCCATATCGGCAAAGAAACGACTTTCGACGATTATTTCCAAATAAAATAGAAGCTCATCAGTTCTGAAAGAAAATGGTAATTTTGCATTATATTTGAGCAAACACGACGAACTATGCGCACCATCCTAAAAACCATCGGTCTTTTAATTCTTGGCTTAGTCGCCTTATTATTATTGTATCCAAGCCAAATACAACCAGAAGCTTGGGCTCCAGGCCTAAATCCAGGTTTTAGTGGTGAATATGAGGCCAATGATAAGCTGGCCAAAATCACTAGAATAAGCACAGGTGAATATGAAGGGCCAGAAGATGTAGCCGTCGATAGTTCAGGCAATATTTACTGCGGTACAGTACACGGTGAAATTCTGCGTTTTGATCCTGAAGGAAAAAACATGGAGGTTTTTGCCAATACCAAAGGGCGTCCACTAGGCTTGCATTTTGATAAATATCAGCATCTTATCGTAGGAGATGCCGATAAGGGCTTACTTTCCATTGATTCTTCCGGCATCATTACCGTCTTAACGACGGAAAGTAATGGAAAACCGTTTAAATTTACGGATGATGTAGAGGTAGCAGAAAATGGCATGATTTACTTCTCCGATGCTTCTGATCGCTTTGGCATCCATGATTTCAAACTAGACCTACTAGAGCATGGTAGTAATGGCCGGCTACTTTCCTACAATCCTACAACGAAAGAGACGACCACCTTATTAACAGGACTGTACTTCGCTAATGGCATCGCTGTAAGCCAAGATCAGAGTTTTGTCTTAGTCAATGAAACCGCTAAATATCGCATCACTCGCTACTGGATAGCTGGTGAGAAAAAGGGGCAACACGACATTTTCTTGGATAATTTCCCCGGTTTTCCTGATGGGGTTTCCCTTGGGGGGGATGGTATTTTCTGGATAGCTTTTACAGCCCCTCGTGATGCTACACTTGACGGCACCCTCCCCTACCCTTTCGCCAGAAATATCATCGCTAAGCTTCCTGAATTTCTTAAACCCCAAGCAAAACCCTATGGCTTTGTATTAGGCGTAAACCAATCTGGAAAAATTATTTACAATTTACAAGATCCACAAGGAGCTTTGTCTCAAATAGCCAGTACGCAACAATTTCAAGATCGGCTTTATTTTGGCAGTTTGAAGGATCATCAATTTGGTATGGTCGAGCTTTCTTTGATAAAATAGTTTTTCGGTAACCGAATAACGAAATACGCTCTATTTATAGCTCGGGATACAAAGTCTCGGGCCAATATCTAGCGATTTTTTTGTTCAAAAGCCAACTACGATTCTTAGTGGAATTATTCTAGTAAAAAAGCCTTCGATTGTGATTTTTAAACGGAAAAATCAAAAAAAACGTGACAATAAAAACGGATAAGAAGCAGTTCTTACCCATAAGGCATATTTCAGGAAGTGCCTATCCTTCATAATTCATTCAAAAGAACCTTAATGTGTCATTTTAATGTAAAAAACAAAGAAACTCTCCTTGACATAGGTTTAAATCAACATATTTTTGTATCTTGTAAGACGTTGATGAAATATTATCGTCAATAACCGTTCTATTCCCCCGTCTTATCACCACTAAGCTGGTTAATTGCATGCTTATGACTTCTAATGGCTACAACCGTCATTATCAGACTACATACACCGTTTAAGCGAGCAAAAAGCAAACAAGTTTCACCCTTTTACGATACCCTAAAAACCCTTCTTTATTTTAAGAAAGGCTGATATTTTTGTTATAAAAATCTGAGCATAAAGTTTTTTTGTGCGTGAAATTTATTGCAGATGATGCAAAAAAGGGTTAAATTTGGTTACTGGAGAAAAACATAGGCTGCGTGACAGCCAAAAGTATTCTCCCTGCATTAATGACGATTTTCCTTTTGCTAAATTTCCTCTAACTACAAAATTAGTGACGAACATGTCTAAATCACTACTTACATCTCTAACATTCCTCCTCTTCTGTCTGGCTCCTTATTTAGGCCAATCTCAAACGGGTAAATATGATGTCCGTTTGGTCGAAAACGAACTCGATTGCGATAATAAAACCATGACTTTTGATATTGAAGTGAAAGCTAATAATGCTGCTTCTACCTTCAACCTAGCGGATCAAAACTATCGAATTTCTTTTAATCGTAATGCTTTCCGTGCTTATAATGTTAATGTTCCAGAATCCGACCGAAGCGTACAGATCGACTCTGAGCTAACGGTCTCTGGTTTCGTTACAGAAGGTGCTACCGGCAGCTTTTACGATCCACATACACTAACAGGTTCTACGGATACCGTACTTTCTTATAATGTTGTCTTAGCTGGTGGCGATGGTTATCCTGTTTCCGATTTAAATTGGGTTTCTGTTGGCCGTATTGCTATGGAGATCCTTGATATCAACGCTTGTGGAGATATCTGGATACATGATAATACGCCTGCTAATTTCCCAAATACTTTTGTGGGGGAAAAACTAAGTGGTGTACTTTTCGAAGCTATTACAGGCGACTTAACCGATTATTCTAAATGTTTTCCAGTCGTTTGTGTTGTCAACCAAGCACCTGTAGCCAATAACGATTACATTAATACCCTTGAAGGGAATGCGATTACTTATCCGATCCTATTCAACGATAGCGATCCAGAGAATGCCTTAGATCCGAACAGCATCACTTTCCTTACGGTTCCTCCTAGTAACGAAGGTACGGTGACTAAAGGCGCTACCCCTGGCGAAATCATTATTACTCCTGCGCCTGGTTTTGTAGGAGATATGACGCCGTTTTCTTACAACGTTTGTGATAACCAAGGGCTTTGTACTGATGCAACAATTTATGTAACGGTAGATGATGATCCTTCCGTAGGCATTAGCGATCCTGTTCTTGCTCAATTGGTTGATGTGTTTCCTACCTTAGCTTTCCAAAATGTAAGCATAAGCTTTGAAAACATTACCGCTTCAAATGAAGCTTCTATTTTCCTAGTCGATGTACAAGGAAGGATTGTGGAAACTTACCAAAAAGAGGTCAACGGCAATCCTACTCACCAATTTGATGTAGCAGATTTAGCACCAGGTAACTATTTCTTCAAATTAATCATTAATGAGAAAGTGGTTGTTAAACGATTTATCAAGTACTAATTGTTTTCGAACCAAAATTATATAAAAGGGAAGTCAATTACTGGCTTCCCTTTTTTTTGTTATGCGCAATATTATTTGTAAATTCAAGCGCCCCTGCCAATTTCACTTGTATGATTCAAACCCTTAAACCTCAGCGATTAAAAATAGGCGATACTATCGGGCTCCTAGCACCTGCTTCTTCTATCACTGAGGAACAATACGAAAATGCTTTGGCTCAGCTCAAAAAATTGGGTTTCAAGGTGAAACTAGGGAAGCACTTGCGAAAGCAATATGGCTATCTAGGCGGAACCGATGAACAGCGCTTGGAGGACTTACACCAAATGTTCGAAGACAAAGAGGTGAAGGGAATTTGGTGTGCTCGCGGAGGTTACGGCTGTCCCCGTCTTCTGCCTGATTTAGATTACCAATTAATCCGACAAAACCCTAAAGCGCTTGTAGGGTATAGTGATATTACGGCTTTGTTTCAAGCTATTTATCAAAAAACAGGGCTTATTGGATTCCATGGCCCTTTAGCTTATGCCGTTTTTTCGCCGTATACTAGCCATTGCCTAAGCAAAGTATTAATAAACCCCAAGGAAAAATTGACGATACATCGGTTCACAGGAATTGACGAGGAAGAAGACTATCGTCCAGCAACGATAACAGCAGGCATCGCTGAAGGTGAATTAATAGGAGGGAACCTTTCGGTACTGACTGCACTATCAGGGACTGAATTTCAGCTCCAAGCACAAGGGAAGTTAGTCTTTTTAGAAGATATAGGGGAGAAACCTTATCGTATAGATCGGATGCTAACTCAATTGCTCCATTCAGGGCAATTGGACGGCGCGAAAGGTATTCTCCTAGGCGTTTTTGCCAACTGCAAATCAGGCCCTAAAAGCCATTTTTTCCCGCTTCTCGAAACGTTTAAGGATCGGCTAAGCAAATTGGGAATTCCTGTTTTTTATGGTTTTTCTTTTGGTCATATTGAACATATGTGTACCTTGCCTATTGGCGTTCGGGCACGTATGGACACAGAGGGGCAAACTCTTACCCTACTAGAATCTAGTGTTAGTGGATAACTTCTTCTCCATGTAGGCTTTGCAATATGATGCTGTATAATTCCCTATTTTTTCACGCATAAAACTAATTCTATTGAAAATCAACCTAATTGCTTTCGGGATTGCTCGTGACATTTTGGGCAACAGCATGACACCGTTGACCTTAACCACGGGCTCTACCATAGCTGATTTAAAGAAAATGCTCGTCCGAGATTATCCTCAATTTATCGAGCTAGCCTCTTTTTCTATTGCCGTTAATGAAGACTATCAAAAGGATGATTTTGTTCTTAGTGAAGCCGATGAGATAGTCGTTTTGCCACCTGTTAGTGGTGGATGATACTTGAAAATGAAAAAAATGAAGGACAACTTGCAAATTCGACTAGTGGATAAACCACTTTCTGCACAAGCTTGCTTGGATTTTGCGACCAATGATAAAGCAGGTGGCACGGCTGCTTTTATAGGCACTATTCGCAATAACACTCAAGGTCGACAAGTACGACACTTGGATTTCGAGGCTTACCAGCCTATGGCCATTAAAGAAATGCAAAAGATAGCAGATACCGTACAAGAAAAATGGAAGGCGCTAAAAGTTGTGATTCATCATCGTCTAGGTCGCTTAGAAATTGGAGAGGTAGCCGTAATTATTGTCGTATCGACTCCACATCGAAAGGCTGCATTTGAAGCGTGTGAATACGCGATTGATACCTTGAAGGAGACTGTACCGATCTGGAAGAAGGAATACTTTGAGGATGGAGAGGTTTGGGTGGCTGCACACCCTTGAGAATTACGAGTTAGGCATTCAGGTTAACCTCTAGTTTTCTACAAAAAAAATGGGTGCAGGATAGAAGGTTTCCCTTGCTAAGCCTACACCCGACCGTTACTGAATACCAGATTCGTCTTTAGTATCTTTAGGTATTATCAGTTTGACAGAAGAACTTTTCCTGAATAAAATTCTAGACTGTCCTTGTCTTTGATTCTGATAATGTATAATCCGGGAACGAGTCCCTTTAAATTGATTTTTCCATCATTTTCGAGGAGAAACCGCTGTTTTATCTTTTTTCCAACAGCGTTAAATACTTCTATGTCCCAATTCTTAAGTCGTAAGCTTTCTTCGGAGAGGTAGACAACTCCAGTAGAAGGATTAGGATGTAGAACAAGATTAGAGGTATTGTATATACCTGTTGTATTCGTTGATTGAGCACTTGGATCTTCCTCCAAAACATCAACATAATGAATAGAATAATTGCCTACTTCAAGTGTATCATTATCTGCCAAACGTGGCCATATAATGATAATATTCTTAGCCGAAACCACGAAATCCGACGAATTATTTACATCAATATCTAAATCATGCGCTTCAGACTCTCCTGGTTCAAGGGGGGCATCGTCAATATCTATTACCCTGACCACATTAGGTGTAGGGGGAAAACTATTAGGCAGAATAGTATCAATATAAAAATTGAAATTGATGGAAGAGCTTACATCAAGTGTCCCTGAATTTGTAATTTGAACATCGATGTTTAAATCATCCTGAAACCGAACATCCTCTGGCACCACATAATCGAAATCAAGATTAACTTGCCCCCAAGACAATAAGGTGACAAAAAGGAGACATAGGATTGATAAACTTCTGTGCATAATAAAGAATGTATCTAAGGATGTTTTTCTGTGCTCTAAGATATTTAATAATTTCGTTAAAATTTGTTACTTTTGTTAAAAATATTACAACGTTAAAATGGTTCTATGAAATATTTACTCACAAAATTAATTAATCTACTCCAGACAGAAGAGGTCAGGAACTACAAGATTATTAGTTCAAAATACTTGCAAAAAGGTCATAAAAAGAGAACAGTAGAGCTATTTGACTTAATAAGAAATAGTGATCATGATGAATATAGCCCTCAGATTGTAGCCACCTTATTGGAAAAAGGAAACAAAAATGCTTATTACAGGATTAAAAATAGGTTACTACGAGATTTAGAACATAGCCTACTTATTTTTTATAAGGATGACGACCAAGAAGCTATTGTCCTAAACCATATTAGACTTTCATCTATATTGATCGGTAAGTCTGCTTATGATGAAGCTATTTATTACTTGAATGAGGCTGAAAAAATTGCCGAAAAAAACGAATACTACAACCTCCTTAATATGATTTATGACAGGCTTATTTCCTTGTCTAACCAAGTATTTGACATCGATCCTAGCCCTTATATCAAGAAGAAACAAGCCCTACAAGAGAAGTACGAGCATTGGCAGCATACAGAACAGCTTCTAGCTACAATATCCTACCGACTACGAGTAACGAACTACTCTAGTAAAGAGGTCGAAACGCTTGATATTTTAGAAGAGGTTTTTGAAGAGCTCAAATTATCCTCCTCAGAGCGTAATTCACCTGATTTCCGTTTAAAGATTAATAGATGTACACGGAATATCTTGCTCCAAAAACGTGAGTTTAAGGCGCTTTCAGATTATCTTAGAAACAGTTACCACGAATTCGAGCAAGAGCAAATCTTTAATCGAAAAAATCATGAAGAAAAAATAATCATTCTGATATGGTTAATCAATGCCCTCATCAAGGGTAAAGATATTCAGGAGGTTAGAACTTATAACAAATTACTCAAGGAAAACTTACAGGCTTACAATAATCTCTATTACCTAAAGTATATATGGCTTTATCACCAGTGCAAAACCGTCATTGACATACTAGATGGCCAACCCCATGTGGCTATCAAGAACTTAGAAGCCCTTGAAATGTCTCCCAAATACAAAAATACGATCAGCTTTTTTTCGGTCTATCTAAATCTAGCTATGCTCTATTTTTATATTGGTGACCTCAATAAGTGCCTAGAACAATTTTCTCGTGTTTTAGTCTCTAGTGAATTTAGCAGTATGCCAAAAAGTCTCCAAATTAATATTGGTATCATCAACCTCATTTTTCGAGTAGAATCAAAAGACTATCAATATGCTGATGGTCGGTACAAGGAGTTGCGACGAAAATTTAAAAAGGAATTCGGACTAGAGGAGTACAAGGAACAAGCTGATTTTCTGGATATTCTTAAGGAGTTTATCCGCAAACCCGATGCGATTTGGCATGTTCGAGTTAAAAAGAAAATTACTAGTTTCTTAGCCTTGTATTCGCTCTTTGAATTTGGTTCGAATGAAACCATCAATTATAGCATTTGGCTCCGGGCAAGGCTAGAGAAAAGAAGGTACTATAAGGTAATGCTAGAGAAGTACTTTGAAAAAGAGGGGCAAGCATAAGGAATCTTACTAGAATAAATGCTTAGAACTTCGGCTTCAACCATATCCTAAGGCCAAACAATCTTGAATCCGTCTGCTTCAATTGCGTAAGTCGAAAAAGGAAATCTACACGTAAGACACGCGCGATATTATCAACACCCCACCCCGCTTCCACATAAGCGCCTTGAATTTCAGCAAGTCCATAAGCTTCTTGTAAAAAATCTTTATTTTCTTGTCGAAGACTGCCGACCACCATCCTACTGGTCATAAAATTGCGTAGTTTAAGTTTTCGTAACCAGGGAATAGCGTTGAACAAAAGCCCTTCAAAACGATGCTCTAGCCACAAGGAAGCCCAAGTATCGCTAGCATATTCATAGTCATTCATCATATTGAAAGCAAAAGGGTTGTACAAGTAGCTACGATTTCCTTGATGTATTTGTAGCAAGGGATAGGGTACGACCTTACCAAATAACTTCCCTACACTTGCTTCAACTTGAGTACGTCCTAGTCCCGTATAAAGTTGTTGCTTAAGTCCAAAGACCAATTTATGATAATTGAAATCGCTTCCCAAAATGCCTTTAGGGCCAAAAACGTATTGAGATTCCAAGTACGGAGCAGCGAAGTGGAAGGGGGAAGAAATCTTACGTTTTTCCTTGTTTTTTAGCCGTACTTGCCATTTTGTAATCACGCCAAGCTCTACGGTTTCGAATTGCCCCAAAGTATCCCCCTCACTCGTCCTAAACTCATAGGCTGACGGCCAATCATAAACCGTTTTATGCGTCAAGCTTGCTTGTTGAATCAAGCCCTTTACCCACTCCTTATTATATTGTATATGCCCTTCCCTAAAAAGGAAAAGATTTTCTAAGGGATATTTTCGAAAAACCGACTGTACAAGATGGTCGTGCGACCACCAAGGATTGTACACATAATCATAGGACCAATCAAACCGATAATGACCACTAATTGAATTCCACAAAAAATGTTTTCGTGGCAAATGGTATTCTAGTCCACCATGATATTTCCACAACTTATCCTTGTCGCCATAAGCTGCGTAAGCATTAAAATGAAACTTTTCATTGAAGAGGAATTTCTCATTTTTCACCCCTATTTTATAACGAATGCCTTCTAGGGCATTCCAACTCAAGAAGCGGTACCAAGGGCCAAACTCAATAGGGCCAGCCTGTAGATACCCTGTTTTACCCAAATGGATAAGCCTAAACAAATTTTTATAGGCTCTTGTTGTTTTTAGGGTGTCAATCATCTCAAAAATAGCATATTCACTAGTCTTAAGAGGCAGATGCCGATTTTTTTCCCAATAACTACTATCTCTACTCCATACCAAGGGGTTCATGGCAAAGGTTTCTCCCCTAAAATATGAAGGAGGTATGGTCTTGTTTGCCGATATATTTTTTCGACTCTTCGTCTGTAAAATACGTATATTTTGATGCTTATCCTTTTGGGTAACATTTAGGTGTACCGATAAAACTTCATGCTGCTTGAACCATTGTTTACCAGATATTTGTGCAAAATCTTGTTTTAGTGCCATTGCAGAAACAAAATTCAAATTCATGTTTTCTGGTAACCATGCTTGTACTTGATAAATGGCAGCAGTGGGATGATGAATCCAAACATGACCACCAAACGCTAGATCGCCCTCCCGCCTAGGTGTGAACTCCAATTTGTAGCAAGGATCGCCTTCTACCTCCATACTATCCGTAAGAAAAAATTTATAATATGCTAAAGCGCCATCGGAGAACGGGCTAATAAAGGTTTTATTCTGAATAGGGATGATATTTTGATAAATATCGATATCTTCAAAAACCAAATCGGCCAACTGCCATTTGTAGTAGTCTCGTACGCCTGAAAACTGGTCGGCTAGTAGAATTTCTTTTCTTTTTAAAGGAATTTTCTGATAATAAACCTTCTTGAGTTGTTCCCGCAGTAAAACGGGCAAATAGGGAATACCTGATTCGGTAGAATCTACATAGGTATAAAGAAATTGAAAAGGCTTAAATAGCTTTTTGTTGATGAATCCTTCCTTGATTTGATAAATATCGTATTGCGTTTTTTGGTATTCTTCATATTGAAAATCCTCTAAATGATAAATGGAATTCTGCTGCTTGTGTTTTACGACCCTACGATATAAGGCAATGGCCGCCGTATCTTTGGGAGCTTTTCTCCCTGCTTGAACAACAATTTCATCCAGCGCAAGAAAAGAGGGAACCAAATGAAAACGAAGTAGGCTCGAATCTCCTTGAATCGGCATACTCAATGCTGTATATCCCAAGGATACAGCGGTTAATGAATCCGAAACCTCCGCTAATTTTAGTTCAAAATGTCCTTCTAAATCGGTTGTTGTTCCTTCCATCGTTTCCTCCACATAGACCGTAGCAAAAGGAATAGGAAACCCCGATGCAGCATCAAGAACTTGCCCCTTTGCAAAAAAGCCTTGTCCATAAATAGGTGTCCCTCCTAGTAAAAGCACAACTATTCCATTCCCTAAAATAAGGGTTAGAGGATGAAATAAACGTTGAAATTGTGCTTTTTTAGGCATAGAACAAGCAAAATCAATAATTATTAGAAAATTCTTTTAGATGTTATCAACTCCATATCATGAGAAAATTAGCTATCCTTTTTGGGCATAGTATTGTTTTTTATCAATATACACAGAACGCCGAAAGTTTGTTTTTTGTGCAAAGCTTTTACTTAAAAACACAATTAAAAACCTCATAAACAAACACTTACACTACGATAAGCTTCGCCTATTTTTTAGTACTGTCAGCAACACGCAACTGCGGGTCTGCCTTGATGTACCACATCTTTAACTTAAGCAATAGCTGCTCTCACTCAAGTGCTACAAAAATTGAGCTAAGGTTATGTCATCAAGTTAAAAATGAAGCGTAGCTTTTTAGCATTTGGTGTCTTTTTTTCCTATGATTCAATTAATCTTTGAGGGTAAGGAGCTGCAAAAATAAAAAACATCAAAAAGTAACACCAATTTTGGCCTTCCCCTAAATTTCCCCAGTCATCTTATCTACATTTTCGGTCAATAACCTATTATTCGGATAAAACAAGGCCCCAATTGATAGCAGAAACAGCAATTCACTGTCACATTTCCACAAAAAAACAACAAAAACACTCATTTTTAGCTGACTAAGATTTTTTTTTCAAAAAAAAATGATGTCCTTGTAAAAATATAAAAAATTCTTTCTCTTTTTTATCTACTTTTATCATCACCTATATCTCTTTAAAAAACAAGGACAAAGTACAAAGAATAAATTTTAAAAATAAAATATCATGCTTTTCCTACAACCATCTCTGCATATATGATCAAAAAAGAAGAGCTCAAAAAACTATATTAGGTTATTAAAATGCAACGTTATACTGTTTTATGCGTATAAACCTAATGTCTTTACCCAAATAATTCATTAGGCATTAGAATTTCACTTTATCCCATGAGTTCAAACCCATCACATCTACGACAAAATATCAAGCACCTAAGAACGGTACTCGCCAATGCGGTAACGGATGGTGAACGATTGATTCATTTGAATCGACTAGCGTTTTTTATGGTCAATCATGACCCAATAGAAGCCATGAATTACGCTCAAACAGCTTTGCAGTTAGGCAGAGTTTTACAAGCAAAACAACACATAACTAGATCGCTTAATGTCCTCGGCAAGCTCTACTTGAAAAAAGAAGCTTATAGTAAAGCTTTACTTTCTTTCTCTGAGGCATTACAAATTAGTGAATCACTTGGTGACCAACATGATATGGTAATAGCACTTTCAGAAATAGGTGTCGTTTTCCTCAATAAAGGGGAATACGAAAAGGCAATTAACAGTTGCGAACAAGCTTTAGAATTAGCTCAAAACCTTAATAATGAGGAAATTACTAGAGCCAACGTTCATAATCTTGGCGTTTTGCATAAGAAGCAAGGCAATTATGAAAAAGCCAAAGAATATTATTTTAAAGCGTTGGAATTAAATGAGCAACTCGATGATAAGCAGACCAAACGAGTTATCATTAATAATATTGGAAATATATACCAACACCAAGGAGAGTTTGAAAAAGCAATCCAATACTATTTACAAGCTTTGCGCCTCAACGAAGAGCTGGGCAACAAAAATAGTATTGCAGCCAACATGAATAACCTTGGGATTATCTACCGTAAACTCAAGAACTTTTCTAAAGCTATCGAATACTATCGTGCAGCTTTAAAAATAAATACGGAAACGGATAATAAACAGGGAATTGCCACGAATCTTAGCAATCTAGGAAGTACCTACGAATTACTAAATGACTATGAGGCGGCTGCGGAAAACTACAAACGGGCTTTATCTATTGATAAAATATTAGGCAACAAGCAGGGTATCGTTGTTCGGATGAATAACCTAGGCTCTGTCTATGTCCACCTAGGAGAATTTGAGGAAGCAAATAAGTATTATATTGAATCCCTTAAGCTAGGAGAAGAACTTGGTTTTCGCAAACAAATGATAGCGGGTTTGGATAATTTGGGGCGTTTAAATGAAATCACCAAGAAGTATGGAGAAGCAATAAATTTCTTTGAACGAAGCCTTGATTTGGCAAAAGAGATTGGTGCAGAGGCACAAACGGCTGATACTTATAAGAGCTTAGCCAATTGCCATGCTAAGCAAGGAAATTTTGAAATGGCTTACCACGCTCATTGCAAATTCTCGGAACTTAATAACAATATCCTGATGCAATCTAAGGGAATCAGTGAAATTCAAAATCGCTATGATTCCAAGGAGAAGGATGATTTAATTGAGCTCCTTCGTGATATAAATAAAGAATTACAGCTTTTTGCGAATAAAGCAGCACATGAGCTGAAGGAGCCCGTACGCATGATTGGTAGTTTTGCCTCACTCCTAAAACGTAAGCATCAAAGTGGCTTGAATGAAGACGGCAAAGAGTTCGTCGATTTCATCAAAGATGCTGCTTATCGGATGGATGAGTTAATCAATAACCTGTTTAAATATGCAAAAATAGGTTTGGAAGCTCAAAAGGATTTGGAACCTGTGGACTTGAATAAAATCTCTGAGCAAACTCAGCGGAATTTGGCGATGGCCATTGATGAAAATGAAGCCTCTATTAAGGTAGATAAGCTTCCTGTCGTCATGGCTGTACCTTCCAATATGGCTCAAATTTTCCAAAACCTTATTTCCAACAGTATCAAGTTTAGAAACGGGAAAAAACCTGTCATCAATATTGGCGTACAAGATAGAGGAGAAGATTATTTATTCAGCTTCAAAGATAACGGCATCGGCATCCCCAAAAAACATCATATTCAAGTATTTGAAGTCTTCAATCGTTTGCATAGCCAATCAGAATACGAAGGCTCGGGAATAGGACTCGCTATTTGTAAGCGGATCATTGACCAACTACGAGGACAAATTTGGATTGACTCCACCGAAGGGAAAGGTACTGAAGTCTTCTTTACGATTCCGAAATAAATGCGAATTTAGCGTTTTCTTTTTACAGCAGCTTTTATGAAAAAAGATATCAACAGCGAGTTAAATTGCTTCGATTAAATAACCAAACAAATCATCCTAACCACGCGGCATAGCCGCAAATGCAAATTCCTAAGAGTTTTCGACGCTGTCGCTTGAAAAAACACGTTGACCATGGACAAAAGACATAGGACAATTCCCGATTGCTATTGGGATTGCAACTTGGTTGGCTAAAAGAGCAAAACGCTCTTTAGACCTAATCTCTTGACCTTAAGCTTTTTGATAAAACCGTAAATTTTTTTTCAGGATTTTATCGACCAAGCGACTAAAACGATACCTTAACCACAAATTTTCGCATAAGAACTACTGATTTTTGGGATTTTTGCTTAAACCTTCTCTCCATTTTAATGGGGGGGAGGTTTTTTTCGTACCTTTTTTTAGCGATGAACGCTCCTTCTTTCCGTTCTAGTGTCATGTCAAGTTAAAAATGTCGGCATCTTTTAACTTAACATGACACTAGGAACATTACACATACCGACTCAATCATCAATTTTTCAGGGATGGAGAGTAGCCCAAACGCCTCCTACAGAACATCAAACAAACGAATGTTGAAGACTAAAATCTCATTCTTGCCAATTGGTGAATTAGGAGGTGGATTTTTTCCATAAGCATGTCGAGAAGGGATAATCAAAATACCTCGACCACCCTCCGAAAACTGAGGGAAACCATATTGCCAGCCTTTAATGACTCTTTGTAAAGACAACGTAGCCGTCATATTTCGATCAATAGAAGAGTCAAATTTAGTTCCATCTAAAAGAAAGCCTTCATAATGGACTTCAACTTCATCAAAAGCGGTAGGACTAGTCCCATTCCCTTCTTGTTCAACCACATAGTAAACCCCTTCATCGGTAGATTGAGCGTCTAGATTATTCTCAGCGATATAAGCTTCTATAGTTTCTCGCTCCGTTTTAATACGTTTTTTCTCGCAAGCACTCAAACTCATAAAAATAGCAAGTGCAGCAAGTACAATAATTGTTGTTTTCATTCCGCAAAAATAGGAATTATTTCATTTAGGATAGAAAATCATTTAAAAATTACCCCTAAATTGAACTCTTATGCGTTTTTTAGGGTTAATTTATTGATAGCTAAGCTCAGCAAAATACTTGCTTACCTATTGACCTACCGCATCCATGCTTGAGTTTACGCCATAATGTAACCATTAATGAAAAAATACGGTTTATAATATAAGACGTGTATGAGACCTTCATTGCGTAAATTTTATTTGCTAGCAAATAATGAACATCTTACATCCTAAGCAGGCATAGCCAGAATCAAGAAAAAGCGTTTAGCTTATATTTCTTAAAGTAAGGTCGCAGACCTCCTTATAAGTCTTTTGCGTCTAATACTTCACGTTATGCTTATATCTTCTTATGAGTCTTCTATGGTTAAAATCGCCAAAGCGATAATGCCGCATTTCATTTTTTATACATAAAACGTAGAAGTTTATGCCCAAGCGCTTAAATCTTACATCATATTTTGAAAAAGAGCCTTTTCGGAGTGGCCTCATACTTACCTTTTTCAACTAAAAAAACAAAACAAATGCCTTTACAAAACTTTGATATACAAGGCCATCGTGGATGCCGCGGTCTACTTCCTGAAAATACTATCCCAGCAATGCTGCTTGCCCTAGAGTTCGAAGTAACTACGCTAGAGATGGATGTCGTTATCACAAAAGATAAGCAAGTCGTCTTATCCCATGAGCCTTACCTCTCTAGTAAAACGTGTAGGGACAAAAAAGGAAAGCGGATACCTAAAACCAAAGAAAAAAAATACAACATTTATGAGATGACGTACAAGGAATTGAAGAAGTACGACTGCGGTACCGTTTCCAGTTCTAAGTTTCCAAATCAATTGAATGTCAAGACAGTCAAACCATTACTTACCGATGTTATTGATGTCGTCGAAGAACATATTTGTGATAATGCCTTGCCTGACGTCCAGTTTAGCATTGAAACTAAAATCAAAGAAAGAACCGACAACATCTTCCATCCAGAACCCGAAGAGTTTGTTTATTTGGTGCTCAATGCTATAAGGACGAGATGTATTGAAGAAAAGACCATAATTCAATCGTTCGACTTTCGCACACTTCGTTTAGTCAAAGAAAAAGAACCTTCAATAAAAATTGGGCTCCTCGATCAAAACCAAAATTCCGCTGAGTATAACATCCAACAATTAGGATTCAAACCAGACATTTACAGCCCTCATTATCAAAAAGTAACGCCTAGCTTAGTCAACTACCTTCACGACCAAAACATTAAGGTTATTCCTTGGACGGTGAACTCTGAAGCAGCAATGAGAAACCTTATAAATATGGGGGTTGATGGAATCATCTCGGATTACCCAAATGTGTTAGCTAGAGTGGTGAGGCAGGGCGATATGGCTTAATATTCTTCTTTTTCCGTAGTCATAGACTTTTGTCTACCTAGTACCTGACCGAAAAAGGTTTTTTCCTAAGATTACGGCTCTTTTCAAATCATAGGTTGAAGGCCAAACACAGTAGCCACCACGCATTCACACTTATGACGCGACCTTCCTTTTTCTAAAAATGGCCTTTTTC
>JAHDHB010000009.1:30276-35008 GCA_020631545.1 Saprospiraceae bacterium
ACTTATTTTTTATCATCGTGAAAGCCCTTGATATCAAAACATCCCAGCTTAGCACATCCTTTCACTGAATCTTATTATAAAAATCATAAGAAACTGGCCATATCTATCCATTTTTCCAACCTTAAAACTTTTTTAACACACTACTCTTTACCATAAAAATCAGAAAATTCATATTTTTGCACCCAAATAAAATTTAGCTATCTAAATAGGTAATTGCTTTGCATGCCTAAACGACACTAAAAACAGACGAAATCTATGGATATCGTAATTAAAAACCTCTCCAAAACTTATGGCCCACAAAAGGCGGTGGATAATATCTCCTTTGAAGTGAAAACGGGCGAAATCTTGGGTTTTCTAGGGCCCAACGGCGCAGGAAAAACCACGACGATGAAGATGATTACGAACTATATCGAATCATCTCAAGGTGAAATCGTTATCAATGGTAAACGAATGGACTTAAATGCCGATGAGCTTAAAAAGCATATCGGTTACTTACCTGAACACAATCCGCTTTACTTGGATATGCCGGTTATTGACTATCTCGAATTTTGTGCTGCTTTGCAAGGCATAAAAAAAGATTTGATAGATAGCAGAATTCGAGAAATGGTTCGTGTCTGTGGCTTAAATCAGGAAAAACACAAGAAAATCGGTGAACTCTCTAAGGGATACCGCCAGCGTGTTGGACTTGCACAAGCCATGATTCACGATCCACAAATTCTTATTCTTGATGAGCCTACTACAGGACTGGATCCTAACCAAATTGTGGAAATCCGAGAGTTGATCAAGAACTTAGGTAAGGAAAAAACCGTGATTCTAAGTACTCACATCTTACCTGAGGTGGAAGCTACTTGCGACCGCATTCTCATCATCAATAAAGGCCAAATCGTAGCCGATGGTACTTCGCAAACGCTGCGCAAGCAAGCACAGGGAAGTGAGGTCATCAAAGTACGTATCGAAGATGGTGAAGTCAATACGGTATTCGAAAAACTACAAAGCCTCTACACAACACAGTCGGTTGATATTGAAGATGTTGATAATGGCGTTTTCCTTGTAGAAAGTGTACCGGATATGTCATCTAAGCGCACCGTTTTCCAACTTTGTGTGGATAATGGTTGGGTAATGACAGAAATGGTTTCCTTAGAAACAAAATTGGAAGACATCTTCCGCGATTTGACAATCAATTAGAGAATTACGAATTAAGAATTAGGAATTACGAGTTTATCGTTTACACGATTTTGTAGTTACTAGGGCTTAATTCACTATAAAATAATTAGCATTATGAATGCAATTTGGACTATAGCCAAACGTGAATTGCGATCATTCTTTGATTCCTTGACGGCCTATATTCTGCTTATCGCTTTCTTAGGGTTTAGCGGATTTTTTACGTGGTTGTTTGGAAGTGATATCTTCATTCGAGGCCAAGCAGATTTGCGCGTATTTTTTAGCATTGCGCAGTGGTCGCTCTTCTTCTTTATCCCTGCATTAACCATGAAAATGTTGGCAGAAGAGAAAAAAGTAGGAACTATCGAATTATTGCTAACGAAGGCAGTTTCAGATAGAGAAGTCGTCGTGGGCAAGTTTTTAGCCTGTCTTCTACTCATCCTCATCGCTTTAGGTTTCACCCTACCCTACTATTTCACGGTAGCCTCTTTAGGACAGTTTGATCACGGAGCCGCTATATGTGGCTATTTAGGCTTGCTATTTCTGAGCTCGGCTTATATCGCTATTGGCCTATGGGCAAGCAGCATCACCAACAATCAGATTGTCGCTTTCCTAGTAGCACTTATCGTAGGATTGTTTTTCCAACTTTTCTTTGGAATGCTAGCTTCACAAGTCTCTGGCTTTATCGGCAGTGTTTTAGACAACCTCAATCTACTAGGCCACTTCGAGTCTATTTCAAGAGGTGTATTGGATACCAAGGATATTTTTTACTTCCTATCCATTACAGCTATGGGCTTGATACTTTCAGAATTAAACCTCGCTAAACGATAATTATTGACGAAATGAAGGACAAAAGAGCAAGGTTTTGCCTTGTTTAATGTTCTTTCATCAGTATTTAAAAGTTAAGCTCGTAATACTATACGGAAAAAAGAGCAAAGGAAAATACACGCCATACTGGTCAATTCCTAACTCTTAATTCTTAACTCTTAACTCGTAAAATTGTTATGAAAAATTATACTACCGCGCTACTAGTAGCCGGGATTCTTATAATGGTCAATGTGCTAGGAAGCCAGTTTTTCTTGCGGTTGGATTTGACGAAGGACAAGCAATATACCTTAGGAAAAGCCACGAAAGATATTCTCAAGGAATTGGAAGAACCAATTACCGTAACGGCTTATTTTACAGATGATTTGCCTGCGCAATATGCCAAAATAAAAAAAGATTTCAAGGAGTTATTAGTCGAATACTCTAACCGCTCTAAAGGAATGGTAGATTACGAATTTATCAGTCCTAACCAAAGTACAGAAATGGAGCAAACGGCTCAGCAAGCAGGTATTTCTCCTGTGATGATTAATGTCCGAGAAAAAGATCAAGCCAGCCAAAAACGGGCTTATCTAGGCGCTATTGTTCAAATGGGTGACCAAAAAGACGTCATTCCTTTCGTTCAGCCTGGTGGAGCAATGGAATATGCCTTAACGACTAGTATCAAGAAAATATCTGTTACGAATAAGCCTGCTATTGGTATCATAACTGGGCATGGAGAACCTTCTATACAAGAGATGGCACAAGCGGCTCAGTCGTTGAGCATTCTTTATAGTCCTGAGCCACTTACCTTGGATGCCCCTGTTCCTGACAAGTACAGAACCATCGCATTTATTGCGCCTAAGGATTCTATCAATCCTATGCATTTCAAGGTATTAGATGATTTTCTAGGAAAAGGAGGGAATATTTATGTGGCCATCAATGCAGTGGATGCCGATTTTTCTAGTGGTGCTCCTTCTGGAAATGCAAAAACGACTGGATTAGAAGGATGGTTGAGTACTAAGGGCATTCAAGTAGAAAACAGTTTTGTCGTCGATGCAAATTGTGGAGCTATATCTGTTCAACGAGGAAATTTCCCTTTCCCGATGCAAGTAAAATTCCCTTTTTTACCGTTGATTAGCAACTTTTCTGACCACCCGATTAGTAAAGGATTGGAATCGGTAAACTTGCAGTTTGCAAGTCCTATTACCTTTATGGGAGGAGGAAGTAATACCCAATTTACCCCTTTAGCCTTTAGCTCCAATAAGTCAGGAACAGTTGGTACACCCGCCTTTTTTGATGTGGATAAGCAATGGGGCGGAGGTGATTTCCCGATGTCGAAAATAGTCGTTGCTGGAGTTTTGGAAGGCAATCTCGTAGGAGAAACGGCTTCAAAAATCGTCGTCATTGGTGATGGTGACTTTGCAGTGAATGGTGGCGGCGGTGGTCGTCAACAACAACGCTTATCGGAAGATAATGTTAGTCTTATGGTCAATAGTATTGATTATTTGTCAGATGATACGGGCTTGATTGATTTGCGTACCCGCGCAGTCACTTCACGTCCTATTGAACAAATCGATGATGGTAAACGTACCTTCTTAAAATGGCTGAATTTCTTCTTGCCTATCCTTTTGGTCATCGGTTATGGTGTCTTCCGTATGAATGCTCGCCGTGCGCAGCGCATGAGAAGAAGAGAAGCGAATTATGGGTAATTCTTAGCGGGTAATTTGTAAATTCAATAATTAAAATCATGAAGTTGAATAATAAAACCTTGTTGATCGTTTTTGGTGTTTTGCTAGGACTTTATTTCTTAGGAACTCAGTTAAAAGGTAAGCAAGAACGTAGTTTTAAGGAGGAATTAGTCCGTGTTGATACGGCGAAGGTTTCTTCTTTGTTGCTTTATTCTAAGGCAGACGGTCATAAGGAGGTGAAATTCTCTAGAGAAAATGGCCAATGGACGGTGAGCCAAGGGGAACTAAGCTCTAATGTGCAGCCGAATTTTATGCCGCAACTGCTCAATGAATTTGTATCTATGAAAACGAAGCGCGTTGCTGGTGTTTCTAAGGCGAATTGGGAGAAATATGAGGTGACGGACTCCCTAGGATCACGTATAAAAATCCTAGAAGGTGGCAAGGTAAAAGCGGATTTGACGGTCGGAAAATTCGATTTTAAACAGCCTCAACAACAAGGGCAACAGCCTACAATGTCTTCGTTCGTTCGTTTGACGGATGAGGAGAAGGTGTATGTCGTAGATGGTGCTATCAGTATGGCTTTTAGCCGTGGTTTTGAGGCTTTCCGCGACCGTACATTGGCTACTGTCAACAAGGCGAATATTACTAAGGTAACACTGGAAAAAGATGGCCAAACGACGGCTTACGCTAAGGGGCAAGAAGGTTGGCAAGGTATCGATTCTACTGCAATTGACCAGTACCTAACGGGCTTAGGTAATGTACAAGGGAGCCAATTCAAAGATGGGTTTTCGCCTAGTACGCCTCTGGCTAAATTGACCTTGGAAGGGAACAATATGAAGACTTTAGAACTTAACTGTTATCCTAGTGATGCCGCCGGAAAATTCGTGGTAAATTCTTCTGCTAATCCATCTGTTTTCTTTGAAACAGATAGTGTTGGAGTATTTAAGACGGTGTACTTAGATCTGCCAAAATAAGGTTAGCGGGGAGATAAGACGGCTACGCCGTTAGTTAAGAGTTAGGAGTTAAGAGTTAGGAGTTACCGTTTTGGCGAGAATTGAGCGTGAAAAACGTAAAATTTC
>JAHDHB010000436.1 GCA_020631545.1 Saprospiraceae bacterium
AGCACACCAGCACAAAAATTCATCGTCACTCAATAGGATGATAGATAAGAGTTAAGAGTTAGGAGTTAAGAGTTAGGAGTTAGGAGTTAAGAGGAGACCAGTGGCTTGAGCCCCCAAAAAAATTAAACGATGTCTAATGCAGTAATCGCCCCAAATTAGTTAATCATTTAGCGTTTTTTGCAATAATTTAACTCTTTGTTTTTTAGGGTTTTGAAATAGACATCGTTAGAAGTTAGAAATTGACCCCACTACGTCCAAACGATAACTCCTAACTCTTCACTCCTAACTCTTAACTTAAATAAACTTACTGTTTTGTTATAAATTTAGTTTTTACACTAGTTGTTTGAACGGGTAGCGAAAAGTCGCTACCCGTTTTCTTATTTTGGGAAGGCTTTTGTTTTTATGCCTAGTGGTTTCAATGTTTAACAAACTTCTTAAGTCTCTTTTGTCCATCATGAATGACTTCGAGGATATATAAACCACTAGGAAGTTGATGAAGTGCAACTTGATTTTCATTGTTTTGATGGAAAAGCAGACGACCAGTTAAGTCATATATTCTTAGGTCAAAACGTTCGGTAGCACTAGATTGGAGATATAGAATTTCCCTTGTCGGATTGGGGAAAATATGAAGATCAAAGGAAGATTCTTTGGGCAAATTTGTAGTGGAAACGTTAAAATCTTCAGGAGGAGGAATGACGTTGATCGTCAAAGGTGTATTCTTTTTGCTGCTTACCAACAAGTTTTCACAAAAAGTATCGTTACAAGTACCAGAGGTATTGCTTATCGTCAAACAAAGTTGATAAGTCCCTGAAACAGCATAGGTATGTGTAGGAAAGCTATCCGTAGAGGTACTATTATCACCAAACTCCCAAAAATAGGAGAGATTATCCCCACTAGAGGTATTGACTACCGTCAAACTATATTGCCCAGAGGTGTCTGGATAATGATAAAAGGAGGCTTGACAGCAAGTACTAGGAAGGAGGCAAGTAGATAATTCCCATAATTCTCGTCCATGAAAACCGTCTATAGCAGAAAACAATAAGTTATCGCCAAAGGCATATAGCCATTCTGGGCTAGCACTTTCTTCTCCTTTGAAAATGTCATAGACCAAATATGGAGGATCGATTTCATTGTAAGCCCATAATTCATTTCCATACGTACTTTCCTTAGCAGGAAAATAGAGTTGACCATTAAAAGATTCCAAGTACTTAGAACCCGAATTTTCAGAGGATATTTCGGTTACAAACGTAGGAGGATTTATCCCATCAAATTGCCATAATTCTTCTCTGCCACTACCATTTACATTGAGTGCTTTGAAATACAAAAAGTTGTTGTGTTCTTTGAAAAAACCAATGGAGCGAGTGCCTGTAAGTGTGGTCAAATTGACGATGGACGTAGGAGGATTGACCCCATCATAAGCATAAAGCACTTCACTCGTCGGCCCATCATTAGAAATAAAATATAAGGAACCCATAAATTCACCAATAATATCAGGATTTGAGCCTCCTATTCCTGGGAAAGGTTCGTGTAGCATAAAAGGAGGATTGACGCCGTCGTATTTCCATAACTCTCTGCCATTGATTCCATCTGTACAAGAGAAATAGACTGCTCCTTGAAAAGAGGTTAGCTGAACGGTTCCCGAACTGCTAGGACCGTCGTAGATGTCTGCTACTCTATTCGGAGGATTGGCACCGTCATACACCCAAAGCTCATGGCCATAAAGGCTATCGTTACCTGCAAAATAAAGTTTATTGTCATGACTTAAGACTTCATTTTGAAAGCTAAGATTACCAAATTGTTGTGGAATGGAATGAACCAAGCTTGGAGGGTTTATACCATCATAAACGCGTAGATTTTCGTAGCTTCCTTCGTCTGTGATGAAATACAATTTGTTGTTAAGGGTATCAAAACTGTAGGTTGGCCCTATGGTGTCAATCAGAATAGGAATATCATTTTCGACGTATTGAAACAAGGCACGCTTGTTAAGGGTTACGCCCGCTGTAAAATAAAGATTACCAAAAGCTTCTGTAAAATGTGCTGGCGCCGAGCTATTATTCCATTTTTTGAGATCCGCCCGTGCTTTTGGTGAGGAGATGCCGTCATATTCCCACAATTCTACACCTGTGATAGCATCACTAGCAGCAAAATAAAGATTACCATTATAGGGCGCCAAAGCAGACACTTCAGCACTTGGGCTTCCTGAAAAGATGTCATAAGCAAGACTTGGTGGCGTTACACCGTCATAGACCCACAATTCTCTCCCTAAAGTTCCATTATCCGCACTGAAATAGAGCTTATTTTGATAAATAGAATAGGCTTTAGGGCTAGAGCTCTCCATTCCAGGGTTGATGTCCATTACTAAACTTGGCGGATTGACTCCATCGTAGACCCACAATTCTGATTCGATGATAATTTCATCATTCCCCAAGATGAGCGTATCTCCTGCTGAAAAGAATAACTTGCTGTCAAATTCTACAAAATAAGGCAAATACCTATCAAGAAAGGAAACGGTTGAACCATTGCTATTAGGATAAATACCCGATAAAACGGTAGGTGGATTGATGCCGTCGTATTCCCAGATGCGCTCAACCCCAGCAGTATCGCCACATAGATAATACAGCTTGTTATTGAATTCTGTAAAATGGCTAGGCTCTCCATTATAAGGAACCGTGAGACTATCAATCATAACTGGAGGATTGGTACCATCATAGGCCCAAACTTCGGTATCGTCATTGGCGTTATGATCTCCATAATATAACTTGTTGTTGAAAACGCCTAAATGCCCTCCGATAGCGTAGGTAGCATCATTTAGATAGACTTCAATGTAAGGCGGATTAATGCCATCATACACCCAAATATCTCGGCCTCCTGCATCATCTGTTTTAGCGAAAAAATACAATTTGCCATTAAATTCGGTAAAATCTATGGGAAACGAGCCGTCCCAGCCTGGATCAATGTCGGCTACTAGTACGGTTCCATTTACTTCATCATATGACCAAAACTCTGAACCAATACCTGAGCCTGAGCCACCAAAAAATAGTTTGTTGTTAAATGGAGTCAAATTATAAGGAGATAAAGAACCCCCAACTAGATCACTCGCTAAGCTAGGGGGATTGGCTCCGTCATAGACCCAAAGCTCATTACCTGAATAACCGTTATTGGCTGTGAAGTATAATTTACCATTAAAGACGATACAAGAAGCCACGTCGCTGCCTTGTGGATAATGGTTGATATCATGCATACTCACAGATATATTCTGAGCTTGAGTAGAAATACTAAAAAGTAAAATGAAATTAAAAACGATAGTAATTGTTCTCATGGTTTATTGTTTTAGGTAAAAGGGAAAGAATAAAGAGAGTGCTCTAAGAGTACTGTTTCTGAGCTATTTAGCTACTTGGTCTTTTCGAATCGTGAGAGAATTTACGATTCGAAAAATCACGATAATTTTTTGGAACAAAAAAGTCCTTTGTCTTTTGTCAATCAGTCTTTTCAAGCGCAGCGAAGTAAATGCCTTAGAACTTAAGCAGCACCACTAGGTATTTTGTAGTAATAAGGACGCTGAAAGGATTTTTACCGGGGCTTATATATTTAATATTGTGAATGATTTTTTAGCAGGAAACTACAAGCTACAATTTTTTTTTGAGAATCTTAGGAGGATTGTGTTCTAAAATATCCTAGAAAATAGAAGAACGGATAGAACATGTTAAAAAACATAAGCATACATCTTAGGGAGGAAAATGATAAGGCCAACGGCAGCGGCACCAATAGCCAAAATCAACACGGCGGCTGCGGCTACGTCTTTAGCTTTACCCGCTAAAGGGTGGTGTTCTGGAGAAACTAGATCGGTAAGGGCTTCTATGGAGGTATTGAGGGCTTCTGCACTAAAGACTAAGGAAATGCAGAGAATAATGAAGCACCATTCGGTGACGGAAATTTGGAAAAACCAAGCAGCAAAAAGACTCACTAGCGTGAAAATAAGATGAATACGAGCATTCGGCTCGCTCTTAAATAAGCTTACTATTCCTTGAAAAGCGTACTTAAAGCTGTCAAAACGTTCCTTTAACATACTTATATTTGAACTGAAATTTTCCTTTGATTCCTACACCTGTAGAGGTACTAGAAGAGATGGAGTTAAATGCTACACACTGAAAATCACTGGAATAGAGGATGTGGTCGATAGGGATTTCTAAAAAAGGCATGGCCGTACCTTGTGAGGTCGGTGTAAACCCACGACGGCTGTTGCTCAATTTAGATTTTAAGCGGAAAGCTTGCATCTCTGGTGCCCAAGGAACCATATTGTAGCCCCCAATCGTAAATACAGGTGCATCTAGGTTATTAACATAGTCTGCTATTAAGTCTAAATGGGCATTTATTTGCTCATAAGCTTTTTGGTTGACTGGAGGTGTGGTATGTGAAGTGATGAAGAAAATTTCTCCATGTGTACTATCAATTTTTATACTCCCCATAATGTTCGGAATATCCCCAAAATGAAAGGTATCAATGCGAACAAAAGGATGTTTGGAGTAAACCGCCATCCCGTAAAAATCAATTCTACGAACCGTTTTATTATGCTCGTATAAATCGTAAAGCCCATCTTGCAGCATAAAATTCCAGTCGGGAGTAACTTCTTGAATAGCCACCAAATCCGCTTTACTTTCCCGAATAGCCTTAATAAGGCTTTCTTGGTCATCTTCAAAAGCAGAAGTGTTGAAATGAGCGATTTCGAGCTTTTTTTCTTCGTTCATTTTAGGATAAAATGAGCGAGTAAGGCTTTCGTCAAGCGAATCTCGAAGAAAAAGACATAAAAAACCACAGCTAATAAAGCTGACATAGACGAGTTTTTCTTGCCTAAGCAACAAAAAAAACAAGCCTAAGGCTAAGTAAATTAGCATGATTTGCACCGTAAAATTCGCTTGCCACTTGAAAAATAGCATGTCTGGTGGAGAAATACACAAAAATACTCCCACCACTATGGCAATTCCTAGCGCCCATTGGACGAATTTATGTTCTAGTAGTTTCCGCATTGGGTTCTTTATAATTCGCTTCTTCTTGTAATTCAGTCGTTATCGTCTGTTCGTTCTAGTCTAACCTTCTTTTCGACTATCTTTAGACGTCGAAATACCCGTCAAAGATACTAATTATTTTTATCGTACCTCAAAAAATTGTGAGGGAGTACGTGCCGTTGGATTTATCCGACAGGTGAAAATCTTATGAACTCGTGGGGTGATTTTTTTTGCTCCTGATAAGCAAGAACTTCCCTTAACTGCAGTCTAACTTCCATACTAGTAATTGATAAGGTCGTTGACAGTATCTGAGGTTCTTCTCTTTATTTTAATTTTCTAATTTTACTTGGGTCTTGGGAACAATGAAAAACGTCAGATATTTTTACTTCCTTTTTTGATAAATCGACAAAGTAGATTATTTTGTATTTCTTATAGACTAAGTATCGGAAGCCTTGTGGGAAATCTTCCAATAGTAATTCCTTTTGCCCCATAAATGGGTGTTCCGCAAGCCTATTTACAAGGATTAAGACATTGGATACGAACTCCTGAGCAAACTCTAGGCTAACATTGTCTTTATAATATTCGAAATGTTTATAAAGCTCTCTTTTTCCTCCCACAGACCAAATTACACTTAACGCCATTGTTTATATTCATTCATTAACGCATCATTACTAATCACTCTACCTTTTTCAAAATCGTCAAGAGAGCCTTGAATGCGCGCACGAAACTCTTCTATACTCAGTGGTGTCATATTTCTCTCCGATTCTTCTTCTTTCGTTTTTTTTAAAAATCGTTCGAACTTCTTTATAACTTCTTCACTTTGGAATTGAAGGAATTCTTTCACGAAGTCTCTTTTTCTTGCTTCTAAATCCATAATTTATATCTGTTCAATAGTTAATTTAATTGCGTGACAATGTTATAAATAAAAATAGAGAAAATCTCTGTAAATTGCAAAATAATGATAACACTATTTTTTTTAGCAAGGAATCCATCGCGGTTAAAACCGAAGAAACATTCTTTAATTAAGTACCATAAGACTTCTCCGATAAGTGAAGAAATGGAAGAATGAGGGCGGATAAAAAATAAGCCTTCGCTCAAATACCTTTTAGTTCAACAATAAAAAATCGCCCTTCGCATCCTCTAGCCCTTTCCTGATAAAAGAAAAAATTGTATTTTTGGCGAATGCAAAACACGGATTT
>JAHDHB010000437.1 GCA_020631545.1 Saprospiraceae bacterium
TAATTCGTAATTCGTAATTCGTAATTCCTAATTCCTAATTCTATAAGAGTTGGTTAGAAATAATATCTTGGTATTTCTTCCTTTGCATCTTTGCTTTCAGCCAAATAGGATAATTAATCAATTCATTGGAGCCTAATTCAAAATTAGGTGAGCTATCAATAAATCGTTGAGCATCAGCCTTAAAACTCTCATCTTTGATGGCATCTGGTTTGCGAATATAATGAGCTAGTAGTTTTACAAAATCATTTTCTACTTGATATTCTTCCTGCTGGAATAGACTTCTGTACTTCCGCCTTACTTCTTGGCATTTCGAGAAAGCATAATTAAAATCTTCATTATCCACACGGATTATTAGCTCTAGGATTTGGAGACTCAATTTCCAATCAGGAGATAAACTATTAAAACTAGGATTGATTAGGATCTCCGCAAGCACTCCAAGACTTTCATTTAACTGATTCGTGGTATAATAGAGGGTGGTCAAATTCACATAAACAAAGAAAAATGGTCCAGAGCTAAACTGAATAGGCTCCTTCTCCTTAAGCTCCACCAATAATTCAATAGCCTTTTTAGTGTTGAGTGTTGTCGTATAAAGAATAACCTTACTTTGATAATACAGCCAGATGTATTTGTCAAAATAAAGTTTTTGATGCTCTAGCAAAGCTCGATATAATTCTTCAATGTACTTTTCCAACTCATCGTACAGTTTTGCTTTAGACAAGGCATTGATAATCCAAGAAAGTTGCTTGATTTTTTCTTCGTGATTGCTTTTGCTGAACTTTCCCTTTTCCAGAGCGGATTCATAATTGGTGATCAAGAAATCACTTAAGGGCTTAAACTCTTTACGCTGGAGAAGAATATCTCGAATACAGCGATTAATCGCCAAAGACATCCTAGCCGAAGACTCCAGCTTCCTAGTATTGATTTCCAACTGCTCATAAACGCCTTCCAAGATTTCCACCACTTGCCCATTTTTCCCAGAAAAGTTCGTTTGCTTAAGTTGATGGTTAATCGTTGCCATCAAACGATCCACCTCATCAGCCTCAATGGCAAGCTGCCTATAATAGTCTTGCTGCTTGATATAGATTTCGGGTGAAGTATCTTGAAATTGCGATAACTGAATAAATTTTCGGTAAATAGCTACTAGGTGATTGTAATTTTCCAGCTTCAAAGCAATTTTTTCAGCCTTCTTTAGATAATACAAAGATTTGGTGTAATCCGACTTATACAGGAAGATCTGGAAGAGTTGGAGGTTCTTATAGATGTCATACTCTTCGTTTTTATTCCTATGAAGATAGACTAAGCTATTTTCGACTTCTTCAACTAACCGATTTTTAAGCCTATACAAGGCATTTTTGTTTCCTTTGGGCATTATTTTGCCCAATAAATCGTCACTATACTCATCAAGTTTATTTTTTTTGATTTCATCAAACAACAACGTAAGTTTCTTACTTCCCTCTTTAATATTATACCGACTTACATGTACCTTAAAATTACGTACTTCTACTTGTTCTAAGCCAACAATCAAGTCTGTTAAATGATAAGCCATATCTCTGCAACTTGGTAAGAAATTAAAAATTAAAGTTACACAATTCCTTTTGAACGCCTCTATATTTGTAACAGAATCTGAGCAATTAATATTTAGGCGAACAAACTAACAAAACCAAACTTTCATCCTACTACCAAGTCACAGACGAATTAGCTTTTGATTTGGCAAGGAAAACCAAGATTTCAGGATTAACAAAGTAAAGAACTAATTACCAAAACTTTTACTTGTTAACCAAAACTGGAGAAGCATGTTTTTAGAGGGACACTTAATGGAATGGAGCTTATTTCTAATAGCCCGTTTGAAAAGTTCCATTCTGCTTCTTCTAATTCAAAATCATCCAGTTACTCTTTTTTTCACCTAAAAACCAACTTAACAAGATGACTACCTCAACTACTACCAACGCTCGCCCAAATCAATTGACTACTAAGCTTACTTTACTGATTAGCTTACTTTTAATGCTCTCTATCAATCTTTTTGCAGATACGATGACAAATCCTCCAAGTATTGATATGCAGGTATTGCCAAGTGCTTCTCAAAAACACGTCAATATCGTCTTTCAAACTACTGATTTAGACATTGTTACAATAAACCTTTACACGGAGAATGGTATCTTTGTAAAAAAATTGATGAAAGAAGAAGAGACCCTTGGATTTGCCCCCCAAAATAGAACGATCTCCCTTGATGATGTCACTTCTGGCGTATATTACATCAAAGCGATTACAGCTAATGGAGCTTATGATGACTATAGAATAGAGCTTTTACCCTAGTGATTGTCAATTAGGTTTTCTTTATAGACTTGCCCTCGTCTATAAAGAAAACCTATTTCACATAAACTGAATACCACTAATTTTTAAATATTCTAGGCTTGAACAAACGACTTTGAAAACTACTACAAAACCAACTTAATCGCTATTTCATGGAAAAGATCACTTGAATCTAAATCTCCCATTATTAAATTCATTCTTCTTTTCCATTTACTCACTAAAATTGCGATTAACAATCACCACATCATCATGACGACTTCTTCTACATTTTTAAAGCAATTCTCCTGCAAAATTTTGCTGGTTCTTGGTCTGTTCTTTTCGCTCTCTTTTGGAGCACAAGGACAATCAATAGATATAGAATTCATTGATTTTGACGTGTCTGATACGGTAACCGTTGGCGAACCGTTTACCATCAGTGGTACACTACGAAATAACGGCACCACTACAGTGCCCGCCAATGTAGACATGCTAATAGAAACATTTGACCCAAATCTTTCTATTCCTCCTTTTGATGGCGATTATCAGCAAGATAACTTTGGCAATGTACAATTAGCACCTACCCAAACGTATTCTTTTTCTAGAAACGTAATAGCCGATCCTGCCCACTTCCCACCGGATCAAGAAATTATCGTTATCATTTGGCCGAAAGTAGCTCCAGCTATTGATGTGGAACCCAACAACAACTATCATAATGAGTTTATTTATGTCAGGGCAGCAGGCGATCAAAATAATTCATCCATAACTGCTTCTATTTGCGGAGATCAAACCTTGCCTTATGGCTTTGAAGGAAGTACTTCAGCATATATACAAACTAGCGTTTCTGACGGAACTCCTCCTTACTCCTACTTGTGGAATACTGGCGAAACTTCTTCTTCTATCATTATTGCGCCTTCTATCACGACTATCTACACCGTAACCATCACGGATGCTCTTGGAGAAACAGCCGTACTTGATCATACGGCTACTGTTATTGACATTCGTTGTAGCTCAAACAAAGTTACGATGTGTCATACCTCTAGTACCCCACACACCCATTGCGTCTATGAAAGCGACATCGAGAATAAACTAGATGATGGCTGGACCTTAGGCGAATGTTACACACCTTTTACCACTTCAGATTGTGGCACACCACCAAAAATTGGCTGTGATTGTGATGAAGGTATCGTTTCCTTGACGCTACAATACAATGGCCCTTCAGGTGTAACGGTTAGTGGCTATGGGGAAGACAATAACGACCGACCTCTTGAATCTTATCCAAATGTACAAAGTGGAGATATCCTAACCTTCACTAGTGCTGCAATGGGAGAAAATAAGCTAAAATCACGTTCATACTTCGCCGTAAATGGGAATGGAGATGGTGAAGAGATTCACACCTCTTGCTCTCAAGAGATTCAAGGCGAAACCTTTGGATATTTTACCGTTGTAGAATTCACCGATGGTGAAGGATTTACCTGTGCAGCAGAAGATCTTTCTTGCCAATGCATCGGCGGTCTTCGTACAGCTACCTTCCGATACCTAGGAGCCTTTCAGACCAACCTGCTTTTTATAAACGGCACACAAGGAGACGTTTTAGGTAGTTACACCAATGTTCAAACAGGCGACCTTTTTACAGTTAATGCCGCTACTATAGGCCAAAATCTACTCTCCTCTAGCATCTTTATTCAAGATGATCTTTCTAGTGGTTTCCAACCTATTACCACTTCTTGCCCTGATGCTGCCCTAGGAGTTTATGGCAGCTATGAGCTGGTTTCTTATATGGATAGTCAAGGCAACTTTTGCCCCGTTACTCCTAGTGACTGTGATTGTGAAGGCGGGATCAAAGCCATCGCCTTTACCTATACAGGAGTCTCAGGAGCTACGATTTCCATCTACAACTCTGATGATGGTAGCGATTTGATTGAAACACACACCAATGTAATGGCTGGGCAGTCTTTTACCGTCTATGCAGCCACAATTGGCGAAGAGAAATTCAACAAGGAATTCACGATTAATGCAAATGGGAATAATGTAGCGTTACATACGTCTTGCTCAAGAGAAATTCTAGGCACCTACGGCAATGTCATCATCACTGGTCATGTTGACAAATACGACAACATCTGTAACGTGCCTGATTATGTAGCACCTCCTGCACCTTGTGAGTGTGATGGAGGGATGAAAGCCATTGCCTTTACTTATAATGGCAATCCGGGAGCCACTATTTCTATCTACAACTCCGACAATGGCTCCGACTTAATCGAAACACATACTAATGTCCAAACTGGAGATAGCTTCGTAGTCTATGCCTCTACGATTGGAGAAGAAAAATTCAACAAAGAATTCACTATTAGCATCTTAGGTACTAGCAGTTTAGAACTTCACACTTCCTGTTCACAAGAAGTACTAGGAGACTTTGGCGACCTCAGCGTAACAGGCTATGTTGACAAATACGACAATATCTGTAATGTCCCTGACTATGTAGCGCCTCCCGCTCCTTGTGAGTGTGATGGAGGAATGAAAGCCATTGCCTTTACCTATACTGGTTTCTCTGGTGCAACCATCGCTATCTACAACAGCGATAACAATAGCGACTTGATAGAAATGCATTCCAATGTACAATCAGGAGACAGCTTCACGGTTTATGCTTCTACGATCAACGAAGATAAATTCAACAAAGAATTCACCATAAGTGTTTTGGGTTCCAATAGTGTAGAACTACACACCTCTTGCTCTCAAGAAGTAGTGGGTACTTATGGCAATATTGATGTAACAGGCTATGTTGACAAATATGACAAGGTTTGCAACGTACCCGATTACACACCACCTCCAGGGCCTTGTGAGTGTGACGGAGGAATGCGTCTAATCACCTTTCAGTACACAGGAGGTAGCGTAGGTACGGCAAGTTTCTACAACGATAAAGACCTAAATGCAAGTGACTTAATACTGACGACTATGGTCTCACCGGGTATGACGATAACCATTGATGCAGCTTCTATCAATCAAGCTGACTTCAACAATGATCTCAGTATTGCCTTCAACGGTTTACAAGTAGGAACTACGCATACAAGTTGTTCAAGAGAAATACTAGGCTTATTCTATGGGGCATTCCAAATCATTGCCCATACAGACCGATACAATAATACTTGTAGCATTCCTATAACGCCACCAAATTTGCTTCGAGAAACTATTGATCTCAGCTCTTTCATGCATGTTTTTCCTAATCCGGTTCAAGATTACATGAATGTTTACTTCCAAATACCAGATCTTGATTTAGTCTCTATCGAATTGTACGGTAGTGATGGCCGACTAGCAAAAACCTTAATCAAAGACGAAGAAGCCATTGGTTTTGAGGAAAATGAATTGACCTTTTATCTTGGTGACAAGGCTCCGGGAGTCTATTTCTTGAAAACAACGACGTCTAATGGCCTAGTAGCCAATCATCGTTTAATTATACTCCCTAAATAGCCTTTTGGCTATAAAAAACAGCACATGACGGTTAGTACCACTTTGATATGCAGTCGAGTAAAAGTCATAGTTTGGGCAGCAACTGACTTATGACACTATTTTGCTCGTAGCTGCATGTCATTGTGGTAACATTATTATTAAACTCGGAACATAAACGACGTACGAAAAACTATTTATTCTATGCAATCCCATTTGGAATGAACGTTAACTAGAATTCCCATAGATGAATAGTCGCTCTTGAGGATTGAAATAAAGGCAAAGCAATATCAATTTTAGTACGCTCGATTTCCTCCGTTTTCTTTGTCTAATGACCTTTTTTAAGGTTGTTAGACATTTTTTTGTCCTTACAGAAGAGCTGAAGTCAATTCTTAATTCCTTGTAAATAGATTCTTTAGTTATTGTTGGGCAGCTAATCCCGCTATCCGTTTGTAGCCGGCACGCTGTAGCTGC
>JAHDHB010000438.1 GCA_020631545.1 Saprospiraceae bacterium
AGAATCCAGTCGTAAATTGAGCAGTGTAGGCAAAATCAGTATCAAAAAACGGAGTCTCTGCGGCCATTTCCGATTCTCTAAAATCAGAGAATTGAGGATTGGTCAAGTCATTTGGCGTTTTGATAATCGCTATATCTGCCCTAGTTCTTCCTGTAGCTGCCATCCAACCATTGATTTCATCTTCCGAATAGTAGAGGGTAATGCTATAGTTTCCAGCAGGATTATTATTCGAAGGAGAAATGCGAAGAACTTTTGAGGAAATAAAATCAGTAGGATAAACGCTCCATGCTTGCATAGCGCCAGTACCTCCACGCATGATTTCGATAGAAGTACATCCGTAATCATGACTAGAAAGGTTTTCAATAGAAGCCATGATATTTCCAGAAGTAGGGTCAAAATAATGAATAGTGCTGTTCGGGCCAAAATACTGTTCGTCACCTGCTCCAACATTTGCCGTTGTTTGTACACCGGTCAAGCAAGTAGCTTCAATAGCAATATTATCTATAGCTAAACCATAGCTCCAAACATTGCCGTCATTGTATCGGAAGGCGAGTAGTAAATTATCATTACCAAGGTAAGCAGAAATATCAATGGAGGCAGATGCCCAACTGCTAGCGCCTGAAATAGAAGAAACTGTAGACCAAGTACTTCCTCCATCCAAAGAGGCTTCAATCGTAGCTTCTTCTTGAATACCAGAGGCGATACTACCACGGAAGTAGTAAGTGAAATCAAGAAACGCCTCGGTATAACAAGGATGGTCAAGGTCAATAATAGAGGTAATCAAGCGGTCTTCTCTTCTATCGCAAGAGGTTCCACAGCCGTAAGAACTTTCATCGTCATTGGTATAAGCAAAGCTTGTACCATTAGGAGGAACAGACCAATAGGTACTGCTAGCGTCTAAGTTGGTGCCGAAAAGCCAAGCAGGATTTTCAAAACTTTCTGTTGTGAAATCACCTAGTCCATTTTCGAAGTCTTCAAGTAGGATTTGTACGGGCCTAGAAGCCGAGCCAGGCTCGACATCGTTGTCTTTAATAGTAATCGTGTGGGTTTGTTTTGTTAAAGCAGGGATAGCGTCACCTCCATTGGTGTCGATAGTATAACTCAATCGGATGGTTTCATCACCTTCAGCAATACCATCATTAAAAATTCTTACGTAAATGTTTTGAACCAAATTATTCGCATCTAAAGTTACTTGATTAGGATAAAAAATATAGTCAGCGTTCGGGCCTTCTGTAGCGGTACTAAAAGATGAATTAATGGTTATCAAAGCAGGTTGGGAGGGGGCAGTTCTTATTTTTATAGCGACGGGAATCTCAATATAATCTAAACAACCATTTTCGGTATTGGCCATGCTCTCTTCATATACAGAGCTTTCGTAGGCAAATGCGACTTCAGTTACAGCACAAGGATCGTAATCACCGTCTAGTAACTGTATAGCTCCATTCCCTGAAGGATCTAGCCAAGGGCTCAGTTTTCTACGATTATCCGTATTATTGTTATTGTCCCAAGAATAAGCTAATTGTCCATAGCGGCCTAAGTCATTTGCAGGGTTGTTGCAGTTGATAGAGCTACCGCCATAAAGCTGTCCTATAATAAAGCCGTTAGCATTGAAAAGAGGAGAACCAGAGGAGCCGCCTTCTGTTACACTATGGCCGTTGGGTGTTGCATCCCAGTACAATTCTAAGAAATTCCCTGTAGGATTAGGCAGCGAGCTGTGCGTAGAGATTTTTTTGGCATCTCCAGCAGGATGATGTATACCAACGCCCCCCATTCCAGTAGCACCTGTGGCATCCCAGCCGTTGTAGTAGACATCGTGGACGTCGTTGGGATTCTCCGTCAATAAAAACAGGGCAAAATCAGAGGAAGAAGCATTAGCTACGATAGTACAGCCAGCAGTGGTAAGGTTTGGAGGAGTTCCTTGGCCACAAGCATCGGATTCGTAATTCCATAAGAATACAAAACCAGAGCCATCTGGATTGGTTACAGCATCATAGCTGCCTGCAATACAATGGTTTGCCGTAAGGAAGTAAGGAGCACAATCTCCTGAGGTATTGTTTACTAAAGTACCTGTGCAATAGAAAATACCATTGACCATATACCCCGCAACGCCTTTCTTCTCATCTTGCCAGTCATCGCCTTCTGGGCTACAGTTTACATCGACTTGGCAAGCGCCAGAGTCGCCATATCCTCTTAAAGAAGAATCACTGAAAAGACGATAACCATGTGCAATTTGAGAAATTTCTAATTGACTCTCCCCCTTAAATTTGGCAGGTTCTAAGTACTCAATGGTCATCAAATCTGTACGTAGGATACCCGTAGCAAATTTTCCAGAAGGACGGTTATTCAAGTGGGTAAAAGCGCCGAGAACTTCGGATTGATCTTTATTGTACAAAAACAAACGGGCTCCTTGTGGAAGTTTGAATTTGCTATACAATAGGTTGATAGACTTAGCGTTAGGGCAAGCGATTTGCAAGCGCCATAAGCGGTCACCGTTAGGCAGATCTTCCCAAATACCAGCATTTTGGAGATTGAGCGTTACTTTAAAAGGATGAGCAAAACGCAAAGGAAGATTATCCAATTCTCTTTCTGCATCTTCTTTCGCCAATTTAGTGCGATCAATGCTAGCCATCGTGACCAAAGGGACTTGGGTGCGAATATGCGTTTCTGTAAAACTAGGAGGTGTACCTCCATCATTGATTTGAGCAATCAAATACGTCGGGGCGAACAACATCAATAAGATACTGACAACAAGCCAAGAGCGTTCCATAAGAGCAGGTTTAATGGGTTTAACTTAATATGGAAATCACTCCCCTTAGAGGATAATAAACAGGATTTTCGATAGTTAGTGGTTCAGCGATGGTTTTATAGTGGTTGTGGTTTTGCTGAACCAGCCAAGAAAACTTATTAAAAACTAACGACTTTGGGCTATTAAAGTCGTTGATTCAACTAAGTTCTTTAAATCGAATAAGCTATCTATTCTCCTTGATACAATAGGGTAATATACTTTAGAGGCATTCAAGTAGGCCAAGCGATGGTTTTCTAGTGGTCGTGGTTTTCGCCGAGCCTAACTTGAGTGTATCTTAAAATTTTATGCTTTGGGCTATTTAAACTTTCGCCTTCCCGTTTGTTTTATGGGAGTAGAAAGCTATTAAAGCAGAAAATTATTTGTTCCGTATATTCTCCAAAATCAAAATTGGGCTAATTCTGTCACTTTTCTGTAAAAGCGATAATCATCCAAGGGGAATAGTGGGCTATAGTTGTTTTTTGTTTGTAAAGCTAAGATAGATAAAAAGTGTGACGGTTAAAAATGATTTCGACAATTAATTAAAAAATTATTTAATTTAATAAGAAATTGCACAATTGTTTTTTTGTTGAATTAATCACTTGAGACCCAGAGTTTCCATGTAGTTAGTTGGTATTTGAAAACCTAATTTATGAGCTTTTTTAAGCACACTCTTGGCATTTTTAGTATCCCCAAGATCGAAATAGAGAAGCCCCATAAGTCCTTGGGCTTTATAGGCTTCAGTGGGTGTCAATTCTTCAGCACGAGAATAGGCTTTACGTGCATTTTTTAAGGCATTGGAGAAGTCCTTTTGTTCCTTCTGGGCTAGCGCCATACCATAATAACCATCAGGAGAGGCAGGGATGAGTAAGGATAGCTCCTTATAAGCGGCCACAGATTTCTCGTAGTCTTTTAGTTTTAGATAGGAATAACCTAAGTTCTTGTAAAGGTTGGGATCGCTACCCTCCATTTCAATAGCTACTAGCAAATGAATGACCGCTTCTTCGAAATCCTCATTTTTAAAAGCGCTAAGTGCTTGATTCTGCGGCGAATTTTGACTTTGTTCTTCATTTTCTAGGATAGAAAAGGTATGTTTTCCTCCTAGGGTTTTGAGAATATCTTGCCGTTGTACGTCAGCATATTTGTAAAGAGAAGGATCCGATAGAATAGAATTCTCTAATAAATCTTTGGCTTGTTTTTCCTTTCCCTTTGTTTCTCTTAGAACATATAAATGGCTGAGCAGTAGCTCGTAATATTGATTTAAATAGTAGGACTTAAAGCTCTGGTATCGATTGTCGATTTTTACTTTAAAATCGGGAAAATCAAAGTCTTTATAATAATAGTAAGGTTTGTTTTCATAAGTAGGAAAATCAACTATCCAAGATAATGCTGCTATAGGATCTGGAGGCGATTGAATGTAAATTTGCTTGTAAATCAAGGAGAAATACTTGGACATCCCGACTAAGAAGAATGTCGAACGCTCTGTTGCTGTTGCTAAATCAAGATCGTCAAAAAAGAATCGTTGTTTTCGGATACCGTAATCCTCGTAAGGATGTATAACGCTGATGAAGAGGTAGTTGTAGTAGCCATGTAGCAGATCCGTTTCGCGTGTTGGTCTTGCACAAATCTGTTTTGCTATCGCCTTGTTTTTAGTAGAATCGGAAGGATCTAAATACTTGGCTAATTCTAGGACACTATATATGGTGTGTAGTGTTTGGCTATCTTGCATCATCAACATATCCTTTTCCAGCAAGGGCTTACGATTGGATAGAGAGATGTCAATAAATCGTTTAGTATACGCTAAATCAGGAGATTCAATTCTATTGATCGCTTTTTGTAAGCCTTTGGGCTCCTGCATAGGCTTATATTTACGCAGTATCTGGGCGAGTTCAATGAATTCCTCCAAATTTTGTGGTTCCTGTGCCTCTCCAGCTTGGGCAAACAAAAGAAAAAGAGGTATTAAGTAAACGATTTTCATAATTTCGGATTATTCGTACATCATGGCCTGTCTTGTGTTTGTAGATCTCAGGCCTGATAAGAGAACGTTTTTGAATACTTTAGATTAAAGCAAGGAGTATTCCAAAAAAAAACGTGACATTTTTTGGGATTTCATTATACGAGTTCGTCTATTTTCACTTGCATAATGGCAAAGATACTAATTCGGGCTTTTTTTTTATTTTTTTGGCGCTATTTTTTTAAGGAATAGTCCAGTCTAAGAATCTTGTTTTCAAAACATTAAAAATGAGATTTCCTCTTTTTTGCTTTTTTAGTTTAATTATTTCAAGATAATAGTGCAACCATTCATGATTGCTTTGCGACTATAGAAGTGTAAGCAGAAACAATCCTATTTTAATTTTGAAGATACTACTACATAGCTTTGAAATTGAAAGCATAAAAAAAATCAGTTCTCGTCATATAATAGCAGTTTACCCATGCTGAAATTCGAGTTTTTGTTTAAAATGTATATGGGTTTCATTTGGTTTGATAAAAGCTTAGCTGGATTTTTCCAGTTAGGCTTTTTTTATGCCTATCCGAATCCAGTTTTTTTCATTAACCAAAAATCAAGGGCTTATAAATACTTTTATTCAATGCAATTTTGTTTTCGCAAAAATGTGACATGGAATAAGGGTGGTGGTGATTTTGTTTTTATGACAAGGAGAAATTGGTGGGTTCTTGTAAGTCGTTAGTCCTCCCCTCGCCTCAAAACAAGAAGAACCTGCCTGTCCACACTTAATTTTTCCGTTCATTTCCGATACCTGACCACTTATAAAATTCGTAGTAAAAAAACCAGTTTAAACTAGCTACTCTAGTAAGAAGTGCAATAAATTACACTTTTGGATATCTAGTGTCATATCAATGCTTAAGCCTAAGTTGTCCATTTAGGTCAATATTACTTTAAGTATTGAATACCAAAACTGAAAATTCTATGTTAAAACTGAACAGAGATACTTTAAAAAATATATTTAAACGAGGAAATGCTCCTACAGAGGTAAACTTTCATGCCTTAATCGACTCTACGATAAATGTTGTGGATGATGGCTTTGCGAAAACTCCTGAGGATGGTCTTGTCCTTGCACCAAAAGGTAAATCCAAAACGGTGGTAAGTATCTATGACAATATGAGAGCGCTCAAGCCAGAATTAGCTATTACTATTAATAAAGATAAGAAAAACAAGGGTTTAGCCTTTGAGCAGAAAAACGGAAAGATTAATCTTTTTCTTAAAAAAGAAGGTAATGTAGGGGTGAATACCGACGTACCAGATTTTCCGCTTCATGTGAATGGAATGCTAGGGATGGATGGTAGAGTAGGAACTTTTGCTAGAGGAAAAATCCCTGGCGATGGTAAGTGGCATTCGATTTTGACTGGCTTAGATGGTATTCAAGCTTTTGAAATC
>JAHDHB010000439.1 GCA_020631545.1 Saprospiraceae bacterium
TGAAAATGATGAGCAAATGAATGCCGTGACGGGTTGGTGGCTCAACGAAGCGCTTCAAGATCCGGGTATAGGGCACAAACTCATGTTTTTTCTTCATCAAAATTTTGTTGTTTCCGCAGCAGAAAATATCAATTCACGAGAGCAATTTGACTATTTAGGTCTACTTCGTCATTTTGCCTTCGGCAGTTATCGAGAGTTTTCAAAAAAGATGACTTTGGATAATTCAATGCTCAACTACTTGGATGGAGAAGACAATTTGAAAAATAGCCCAAATGAAAATTACGCAAGGGAATTTTTCGAATTATTCACCATTTTCAAAGGCCCTCAAGTCGGTGCAGAGGATTATACCAACTATACGGAAACGGATATTGTAGAAGCTGCAAAATTACTCACTGGTTGGAAAAGAGCAGAGCGCATCCTAGGAGGCAATCCCCTTTATATTGATCCTGATACGAACCTTCAAGCGGGTTACCCCTTGTACAGCAAGCATGATGTTACGGCAAAGACATTTACGAGCCGCTTCCAGGGAGAAACCATTGCTGGTGCGGTGGATGAACAAGATATGTACCGTGAGTTGGATGACTTTGTGAATATGGTTTTTTCACAGGAAGAAACCGCTAAATCACTTTGTCGTCGCCTCTATCGCTATTTCGTTCATACCAACATCACGACTGATGTTGAAAATGACATCATCACACCGCTCGCTGTAACGATGCGGAACAATGACTATAACCTTGAAATCACGCTCAAGGAATTGCTAAAAAGTCAACATTTTTACGATAAAGATGATACCGACAGCACGAACAATATCATTGGAGGAATACTAAAAAACCCATTGGAATTATTGGGTAATATTATAGGCTTCTACAAAATGGATATTGTGGATCCTATTACGAATCCTTATGCACATTATAGGGCTTGGTGGATGTCTACCGTTAATGATTCCCTCTTTGCGCAAGCGGGTTTTGAGATTTTTGAGCCACCAGATGTAGCTGGGTACCCTGGGTATTTCCAAGAACCTTCCTTGGATAGGAACTGGCTAGGTACAAGTACGATTCTAGCTCGTTATAAAATGCCTGAGGTCTTGCTCACCGGCAAACGCCTATTCTCTAATAATGATATAGGTGGTGGGATGCAATTGGATTCCGTTCAATTTTTGCAAGAGAAAGGAGTGATTTCGAACAATTTTGATGCGCATACCATTGTATCAGAAATGATTTCCTATCTTTTTCCTGAGCCTTTGAGCCAAGAGCGTTTTGATTATTATCTCCATGATGTATTTCTCAATAATTTTCCTGCGTTTGATTGGACGGAAGATTGGATTGACTACTTGAATACAGGAGATGATTCAGCGGTAAAAATCCCTTTGAACAACCTCATTCTCACTATCTTATTCTCTCAAGATTTTCAGGTGATGTAATCGAGGAGGAGGTAGAGGGTAGAGAGTAGTGGGACTGATTTTCCTTTGGAAAATCATAGCGTTAAACGATAAAATCCCTTTACACTATACTATCTACCCTCTACCAAAAAACAGTTTCCAATTATTAAAAAAATAAAAGAATGGAAGAATTACTTCTTGTAAATCAAGTATTCATTCCTTTCTTTAACCATATATAACGATGAAACGACGTGATTTTCTAAAATATTCTTCTTCGGCAGGTGTTGGTTCTGTGCTGCTTAATAGTATGCCGGTCAAGTCATTTGCTACGCCAAATATGCTTCCATTAATGGATTGCTCTGAACTAGAAGATAGGGCGCTGATTTTAGTCTATCTTGGCGGTGGAAATGATGGTTTGAATACGATTATTCCGCTTGATCAATATGGTCTTTATCGGTATCATCGTCCAACGATTGGCTTACCAGATACAGGAAAAGGAGCCATTGTTAATTTGGACACGACCTTAGCTCTTCAAGATCAGGTAGGTATTCATTCGGAGATGATGGCCTTGAAGGAAATGTACGATTCTGGTCGAGCTCAAATCCTACAAGCTGTTGGCTACCCCAACAACAATGGCTCGCATTTCAAATCTACTGATATTTGGATGACAGGAGGAGATGGTACGTCGGCTTATAACAATTATAGCTCGGGATGGATGGGGCGTTTCTTGAATAAGGTATACCCTGGAATGCATGGAAATCCGAATACTATTTTTCAAGATCCTTTAGGACTCCAACTAGCCTCTAAAACGCCATCCGTAGGGTTTATTTCAGATTTGCGCGAATATGTAGCTGCAAACCTAGCCCAGCAGGATCCTGCGGGTTGGTACAGCCTAGTGCAAAGCATTGGAGCAATTCCACACCTATCAGTGCCTGAGTCTGACTATGGAGATCAGTTGGCCTATATAATGTCCGTAGAAAACAATACAAACATCTACGCGAACCGGATCACGAATGTTTTTAATGCAGGAAGCGTTACGTCCACAGTTTACCCAAGTACTAGCCTTGGCAATCAATTGAAAACCATTGCTCGACTGATAGATGGTGGCTGTAAGACGAAGATTTTCTTAACTCAAATAGGCGGTTTTGATACCCATTCGAACCAAGTAGACGATGGCATTCCTTATGAAGGTAGACATGCTAATTTGGTGTCCAATGTATTTTCTTCCATAAAGGCTTTTCATGATGATATGGCTTTTAGAGGCATGGAAAATAGAGTTCTTACCCTTACTTTTTCCGAATTTGGAAGGAAAGTGGCTGAAAATGGTAGCCGAGGTACGGATCATGGCAATTTGGCCCCTATGTTCCTGTTTGGTTCTACGGTAGTGCCCGGCATAAGAGGGACAAATGTGGATTTAAACCCTTCACTCATTTCAAGCAACGGGAATTTCAACAATAATGCTCAAAAGCAATTTGATTATCGTTCCATTTATAGAACATTACTTCAAGATTGGCTTGGGGCTAGTGATGAAGCACTTAGTACGACTGCGTTCAACTCTTTTGCAAAGTTACCGAATATGGTAAACCCGAATGTTCTAGTTGATCCCTCTTGCTACTTTGATGCCTATGTCAAGCAAACTTACCTCAGACTCAAGGTTGTCCTTGAAGGTTTCTATGATACCAGTACCCAAGCCATGCACAAAAAACTATTTACCAAAGGGTTAATTCCATTATCACATCCTTATGGGGATCCTCCTTATAACTATACGGGGATAGAATCAGCAGGTTCTCTTCCTCCTGATACCGTAGATTGGATCTTGGTTGAGCTGCGGGATGCAAATAATATAAATACGGTTATTGCTCAACGAGCTGCATTATTGAGAACGGATGGGGTTGTGATGGAACCCAGTGGAAGAGATTACATTAACTTTATAGATATAGAACCGACGGAGTATTATATTGCTGTTTATCATAGGAATCATGTTCCTGTGGTCAGTAGTGTCGTACATGATACTAGTGGGAATACAATTACCACTCAGAATGTATATGACTTTACAACTTCTGCTTCGGCAGCTATGGGTACAAGTCAGCTAAAAGCTGTAGGTAGTCATTTTGGGCTTTATGCAGGAAACTATGACAGTAATGGCGCCAATGAATACGAAGATTATGAAGCATGGAAGGAAAAATCCTCTATTCCTAATCAATACTTGGCGGAAGATGGTGATGGTAATGGCGTTGTGAATAATTTGGATTTTAATCTATGGAAGAAAAACGAATCCCAAGTCGGCGTCAATATTTTTCAACCGTAAGATTAAAAAAGACACCTTGACAAAGGATAATTGTTAAGAGTTCTCTTCCAACGTATCACAATTAGCTGCTTGTTCTATCCAAAAACTTTGACCAATGAAATTCTTAAAATATATAGTCCTACTCGGTTCTTTAGTACTAGCTTATTCAGCTAAGGCACAGACTGTAGAACTAGAAGCCGTAGGTGGAATTGACTGTGTGGATAATAAATTCTACTTGAGTATTCGAGTACAATCTACAGATTTATCTTCTTTGCAACTAGGTAATTCTTCTATTTATTTCACCTACAATGAATCGTCTCTAGTCTTTGATACCCTTACCTTTACAAATTTTAGAGGTGGACAATGTGGAGGAGAAGAACCTTGGGCATTTCCTACCCATCATGGTGATGTCCCCGGCATTGTTAGCCTGACTACGATCTTAACAGAAGGTAGTGAGTCCTTTAGCTGTCCTTCCATCACAAATTCTGCTTGGACGGAAGTTGCACAAGTCAGTTTTTTCGTCAACTTTATTCCAATGGATGGCGATATTGTCTTTGATCTTGAATATACCAACTTCAACAAAAACTTGCCGAATGATGGTTCTGCTGCTTATGCCAAAGGGGCAATGAATGTCATCATTAATAACTGCCAAGGAGATTTTGACGGCGATGGGATTCTAGATGTTGCCGATAATTGTCCTACCATTTCCAATGCTGACCAAGCGGATGCAGATACAGATGGTGTTGGCGATGTATGCGATGATACTTGCCAAGGCTTAACGGCTTATGCTGGCCCAGATCGCCTTGCTTGCGAAGGAGATGTATCCATTCTTCTAGCTAGTGGGGTAGGAGGGACGCAGCCTTATAGCTATGCTTGGAATACAGGTTCGACCTCCAATACCATCACGATCAATCCATTTGATGCTAACACCTATTATTTGACGGTGACGGATGCGATTGGCTGTACTTCTGTAGATACCGTGAGTATTGCTTATACTTCTCAAGATTTGGATGCGCTTTATTTCTATGATACCGATAGTTCACTATTATTTGCCCCTATTGTAGATAGTATGACTTATTTTTTAGAGGATTTACCCAACGATTTTATCATAGAAGCCTTGGCTAATGGCGATGAGGAAAGTATTGGTTTTGAGCTTTGGTACCAAAATGCTTGGTATGATGATGGAAAAGATAATTGGCCTCCTTATCGATTCAATCCTGGCACACTAGAACCAGGGCATTATACTTTGATAACGACAGCCTACTCAGAGGACAACGCGGTCGGCGTTAGTTGTGATGCTCAAACCCTCAATTTTGTCATTATGGATGATTGTCCTATTACCGATATGACGACTACGCCTGTTATTTGCCCTTCGGATACCGTTACGCTAAGTTCTGGAGTATCAGGGCTTAATCCTCCATTTCTATTTGTGTGGACAGATACGATTCTCTACCAAACGTTTGTTACCGAAAGCATAACCGTTTCGCCTGATATTACGACGACTTATTTCCTTACCGTGACTGATATTAATGGCTGTACCTTTACCGATCAGACGATAGTTCAGGTAAATCCTAGTGCGCCAAATTGTGATTTGGATGAGGATGGAATTTATAATTTAATGGATGAATGCCCCTACACTTTAGATAGTGCTGTAGTGAATATTTTTGGTTGTACCGATGATGATAATGATGGTACTTTTCCCGATGCTTTACTCTCTGATCCCAACTTCGACCCCGACGATGACAATAGTTGTATACCAGGGCATTATGTAGTAGGCGTTCAACTTTCTTTGCTTATGGAAGGCCCCATTAGAGATGCTGCGGATCCAAGTACTATTTTGCCTATGATGCGAACGGATTTGAGCACTACTAGGCGGTTACTTCCAGGCATGATTCCTTTCGGATTGTCTTCGCCTCCTACACCTGCTGGCCAGCCTTATAATGTCGCGCCTTGGTGGTATGAAGGCACTGAAGGAGAGAATTGGACAAATGCAGAATACCAAGCTGTAGCTACACGAACGGGACATCAGGTGGTGGATTGGGTCTTGGTTTCCCTGCGTTCCAGCACCGATCCTGAATCGGAATTTCAAAGAGTAGCGGGCCTTCTCTTAGACGATGGTTCTGTTGATTTTCTAGGTGAGTGTATTTTAATGACTTTTGATCCGAGTGAGTTATATATCGTTGTGGAACATCGGAATCATATGGGAATCATGACGGCTACACAGCTCACAGTAAATAATGCACAATTGGATCATAACTTTAGTACTGAAAACTCTTATGTTGCTGCTGGAGGAATGGGCGTTGGCCAGAAAGAAATTAGTACTGGAGTCTGGGTCATGTATACTGGAGATGCCGATCAGAGTTTCGATTTGATAAGCTACGATATTAATGCTGCGGACAATACTTTTTGGGAAGCTGAAAATGGGAATTTTGGTGTTTACAAATTGTCTGACTTTAACTTGGATGGTGATGTAAATAGCGTGGATAAGATTCTTTGGTTTGATAATA
>JAHDHB010000440.1 GCA_020631545.1 Saprospiraceae bacterium
ATTTAAAGACGTTTTGGCTATTGATAATAAATATCATAAAGCACGTTATAATATTGGCCTATGCCATATAGAATTTGAAGATTATGACAAAGCTTTGGCCGTTGGTGAAAAATTGATTGAGCTTGATCCTGATTATGCCAAGGGATATTTATTAGTCGCGGTTGTTTATAATAAGCTTGAAGATGCTTACAATGAAAATAAGTACTTACGAATAGCAAGGCGCTTGGATCCTTCTTTGAAAAAATTATAAGTACCCATCTACATATCACATGCATTATAAGGCAATCCTTACAAAGGGTTGCCTTTTTTCAATTTTGTACTGCCTATAAGTAAATTAAAATAATAAAAAATATCCACCATTAAACTTGATGTTACGTATTAGTTTTAGTGGCCTATGGTGTAGTTAGATTATTTTCTCTAAATTTAATTTATTGCAAATCAGTAAATTTATCCTTATCTTTGGACGTCACACTATTTGTCTTTTCATTATTCTACAAATATTATGTAGAAAGATGGTATCCCAATTTAGAATCATTAAATGATTTTACAAACAATAAATAACACGTCTAATTTTTATTTACGATGAATGTACGCCTAGTTTTCTTTTCGGTTTTTGCTCTAATCTACATTCAAGGTTCTTATGCACAAGTAGTTATTAATGAGTTTTCCGCAGCGAATTATGACGATGTAGCCGATAATTATTTTGAGTATGAGGATTGGATTGAATTGTACAATACTTCCAATGCTACTATCGATCTGTCGGGTTACCACTTGAGTGATCGAATGGCAGAGCCAACTAAATTTGTCATTCCTGCTGGAGTCACGATTCCTGCAAATGGTCATTTATTGGTGTGGTGTTCTCGCCGAGATTTGTTTGATGGAAACTCCTTGCATACCAATTTTAAATTGACACAGACAAGAGGAATAGAAGCCATTATTTTTGCAGATCCATCGGGGACTATTCTTGATTTTCATAATATCGACATCCCCAATCAAAAAAATCATTCACGAGGGCGTGTTTCAGATGGTGCTAGTACTTGGGGCGTTTTTACAAATAATTCATCTCCGGGGAATTCTAATTTGAATGCTAGACAGGAATATGCCACTACACCGGGTTTTAATCAAGTAGCTGGATTTTATGCTGGAAGTGTAACGGTAACAATTTCCACACCCGATCCCAATGTAACTACATATTACACAACGGATGGTTCTGACCCGAATCAAGGCTCTCTTATTTATTCCGCTCCTCTAACTTTTACAAATACGACTGTTCTTCGTGCTAAATCTTATAGCTCCGATCCTTCTGTTCCTGCAAGCTTTATTAAAACGAAGACATTTTTTGTCAATGAAAATCACACGATTCCTGTAATTTCGATTGTAGGAACCGATCTAGCGCCGTTAATGGATGGTAATTTTGATGAGCCAGAAGGGCATTTTGAGTTGTTTGATGAATTGGGTGATAGGGTATCTGATGCGGCAGGAGAATTTAATAAGCATGGCAATGATTCTTGGTTTTATGACCAAAGAGGGATCGACTATATCACGCGGGATCAATTTGGTTATGATTATGCTGTGAAACACAAGATTTTTTCTGGTAAATCACGGGCTAAATTCCAACGATTAATTCTAAAAGCTGGAGCCAATGATAATTATCCTTTCGAATTTGGGGGAGCGCATATTCGGGATGGATATATTCATGAACTTTCGCAACGTGCAGAATTGAATCTCGACGAACGGACTTATGAGCCTTGTGCTCTGTATATGAATGGACAATACTGGGGGCTTTATGAAATGAGGGAGAAGGTTGATGACCATGATTTTACAAGTTTCTACTACGATCAGCCTGAAAAAGATGTCCAATTTATCAAAACTTGGGGAGGTACTTGGGCAGAATATGGCGAACCTAATGCTATTCCTGATTGGAATGTGCTTCAAAATTTTATCGTCAATAATGATATGTCTATTCCTGCCAACTATGCCTTGGCGGAAGCGGATTTTGATTTCTTGAGTTTGGTGGATTATATGATTATCAATACACAAGTCGTTTGTATGGATTGGCTCAATTGGAATACAGCGTGGTGGCGTGGCCTTGACCCGAATGGTACGGCTACCAAATGGCGGTATACGCTTTGGGATATGGATGCTACTTTTGGGCATTATATTAACTATACAGGAATTCCAAATGAAGGGCCAACAGCCGACCCTTGCGATAATGAATCGCCTGCCATCGATGATCCAGAAGGACATACCGAAATGTTGTCCTCTTTACTGGCGAATCCTGATTTTTATGCTTTGTATATCAATCGTTATGCTGACTTAAACAATACCTATTTTACCTGTGATTCTATGCTAGGTATTTTAGATGAAATGATAACACGGATTGAGCCAGAAATGATCAAGCAAATTGCGCGGTGGGGCGGAAGTTTTAGTGATTGGCAAGACAATGTGCAAGATTTAAGAGATTATATCACTACACGCTGTACGGTTATTGATACTGGCATAACAGATTGCTATAATGTGACTGGCCCGCATAATTTAACGGTCATCATCGATCCTCCCCTTTCTGGAGATGTACAAGTAAATACTATCATTCCAAATACTTATCCTTACAATTCGGATTATTTTAGCGGTGTACCTATTTCCCTAGAGGCTTTACCCCAAGGATTGAATGTGTTTGATTATTGGGAACCACTTAATTCTACGCTAAATCCCAACACAACGGTTTCTACAGTTGATTTTGAGTTGATGGCAGGTGATACCATTATTGCTCATTTTATAGTCAATTCTGCTTGTCCTACGCTTAATCTTGTTGCTACTTCTACAGATGCTACTTGTAATGGTAGTGACGGAACGGCTTCCGTAACCCTTGGCGGAGGAATAGGGCCTTTTGATTATGCTTGGGATGCTTCTACTGGTGGACAAATGACCGCTACGGCGACGAACTTGTCCGCAGGAAACTATACTGTAAGCGTTTTTGATACAAATGGATGTATGGAAGTACAAATGGCTACCGTAAATGCTAGTAGTGGAACTTTGGTTTTACAAGCTTCTTCGACCAATGCTTCTTGTGCTGGAAATGACGGAACAGCTTCGGTAACAGTAGCAGGAGGAACTAATCCATTGTTTTATGCTTGGAATACTTCGCCAATACAAACGAATGCCACTGCTACAGGTTTGGCTTCAGGGACTTATGAGGTGACGGTAGCAGATGCTAATGGATGTGTAGCCGTGAATACGGTAACCGTCTCAGGAAGCAATCAATTTGCTGTTCAAGCCACTTCAACCGATGCAATTTGTACGGCTAGTAATGGTACAGCTTCTGCAATACCGACAGGAGGTGCTGGACCCTTTTCTTATATATGGGATGGAAATGCAGGAAATCAAACGACGTCAACTGCGATAGGTTTAAGTGCAGGTAATTATTCCTTTACGGTTTCTGATGTGAATAATTGCTTACAGATCGGTAATGTAACGATAAATGCGGCTGCTGGTAATTTAGTTGCAAATGCTTTGTCTACAGATGCTTCTTGTAATGGAAATGACGGTACGGCTAGTGTAATAACGAATGGAGGACAAGCGCCTTATACCTATTTGTGGAATACTGTTCCCCCACAAACGCTTGCAAACATAAACGGTTTGGCCGCTGGAAATTATTCTGTAACAACAACAGATGCAAATGGTTGTGTGGTAGTGAATACTGTAACCATAAATGCTGCGGCAACACTTGCTGCAAGTATCAATGTCCAACCCGCCAACTGCTCTGTAGGAAATGATGGTATCGCCACTGGAGTACCAACAGGTGGAACCGCACCATTCTCTTATACATGGAATACGACGCCTGTGCAAACTGCTGCTACTGCAGTTGGGTTGATACCAGGACTTTATACGGTGACCATCACAGATATTAATGGTTGTGAGGCTACCCAAACCGCTAATGTTGGTATTATTGGTCAATTGGCTGCACAAATGAATTCTACTCCTACTTCTTGTATTGGTAATGACGGTACGGCAACGGCTACTTCAACGCAAGGATTACCTCCGTTTACTTATGAATGGAATACGACTCCTTTACAGATAACACCAACAGCCACAGGACTTCCCGCAGGAAATTATTCGGTAACGATGACGGATAGTAACGGTTGCCCGGCACTTGGAACCGTTGTCGTGCAAAGTGATATTCCGCAAAGTGTTAATGTTGTTGGTACTGATTTACAATGTAACGGTGACAATAGTGGCATGGCAGAAGTCACGACTGCTGGAACATTCAACTACGAATGGAGTACAGGAGCGAATACGGCCATGATTGATGGATTAGCAGCAGGAACTTATTCGGTGACGGTTTCAGGAGGTATTTGCTACTTTGTGGAATCGGTTACAATAGTAGAACCGGCAGCATTCTCCGCGATAATCATCACTAATGATAATTTTTGTACTCTAAATGGAGCCTCGGCGAATGTTCTTCCTCAAGGAGGAATACCTCCATTTCAATATGAATGGAGTACTGGAGATTCAGGGCCAGCAGTAGGAGGTTTGGCTACAGGGACTTATGATGTTACGATTACAGATGGAAGTGGTTGTAGTCAAGTATCGACGACTTCTGTAGTGAGTGAAGCGAATGGGCCTGTACTTTCTTCAACCCATACGAATATAAGCTGTACTAGCGATAATGATGGATCGATTGATTTAACGGTAAACGGTGGTGCTGTGCCATATACGTATGACTGGGGCAATGGAATTTCCGTAGAGGATTTAAGTGGTTTGAGTGTTGGTTCTTACACGGTGATTGTCACGGATGCTAATGGCTGTTTAGCTGTAACTACAGTTACCATCTCATCGCCTTCGCCAATGACGCTTAATCCGATAAGTACTTCTTCTTCAGGGAATGATGGCACGGCAGGTGTTACCGTAGCAGGAGGTGTCCCCCCATTTACTTACCAATGGGATAATGGTCAAACTTCTCAAGTTGCCATCGGCCTAGCGGCAGGAGCGTATACCGTTTTTGTAACAGATGCCAATGGTTGCACTGCTCAAACTACCATAGAAGTGGATGCCTTTACAGGGCTTGAAGATATCGAAGGGCTTACGACTTTTGGCATTTATCCAAATCCCAATTCTGGTCAATTTACTGTAGAGTTATTTTTTAGTACGCCTGAATCTATAGAAATAGCGTTAGTCAATGTTCTAGGACAAACGCTAGAAGAATTTGAAGGAAAAGGGACTAAATTCTTTATGCCGTTCAACATAAAAGACTATCCTTCTGGAATGTATACGCTAATGTTGAAAACGAAGCATGGACGGACTTCTAGGAAGGTGTTGAAATTGGAATAACAAGCGAGGGGAAATGGAGAATGGTTTTCATTTTCTTATAAAAAAATGCGTAGGAATGGTATTTCTGTAGCCCATGATTTCAATCATGGGAATTATGGAATTCAAAAAAAACGGAGCAAGAACGTATCAACACGCTTTTGCTCCGTTTTTAATAAAAGTAAAATGTACGATTTAAGAAGAATGGTTTTCATACATCTTAAATCATAGTACTTACCTCCTATTGATTTACTTCCACTGCATCAAAAATACTCAAACCTGTAGGCGCATTCTCATTCGAATTTAATTCATTTTGAGAAATGATAAAACGCTCAGGGTGTGAAGAAACAGATGTTGTGTTCAAAGGAAAAGGTACAGCGATAGCACTATCCGATTTGCGTAACCGTCTAGCATCATTCCAAGGCATAAAAGTACCGTAGCCACTCACGTAGCGCTCTTCAACGATTTCACGCAAAAGTGCTTGTGTATCGTCAATATTATCCGCATTTTCAATACCGCCAGCAGCAAAATCACTAGCATCATAAGCGTCATATTGTAAGGCATCCCCAGCATCGACTTTATCAAAAGCAGCTCCAGAAGCCAAGAAAGCTCTAAGATCATTCAAGTAGCCAAGAGCTTCTCCAAAAGAATTGGCTCTAGCAGCCGTTTCAGCCAAGGTAAGTAAGTTCTCTTGGTAAGTGACTAGTGGCATTGGAGCACCTTGAGCGCCTACACCAATTTCGCTACCATCAGGATCGATATAATAATAATTGCCACGGGCTTCCTCGTTAGTTTTACTATTATTTCTAGAAATAGTCGTGCTAGCATCAAGCAACTGAGCAAGGTAAGTCCCTT
>JAHDHB010000441.1 GCA_020631545.1 Saprospiraceae bacterium
ATCCGTAGTTTTTAAATTCGTGAATTCACTCCCCTAACAACAACAAAAGTATTCATTTACAAAACTTAACAATCAAACTACGTTTACTAATACAAAATTTGTGGAATCCTTGTCCAAAATACTAAAAAAGCCAACGCGAAAACAGATGTTTAAGCGCTGGCTTTTTTCAATAAGTTAGCATATCAATGCAGTGTCAACTCCTTTTGTCATGTCAAGCTATTGCTTTACAATTCGTTGGAGTAGGCTTCCAGTTTCTCCGCTAAGGCGTAGGAAGTAAACACCGCCAGGCAGATTTTCCATATCTAAGGAGGTGCTGAATTCTTGATTGATTTCCAGTTGTTCACTGTGAACTGTACGGCCTAGGAGATCGAGCAGATCTAAGCGTAAAGAAGTTTGACGGAAAGTCGTCACTTGTACCATGAGCATAGCACTCGTAGGGTTCGGATAAGCGAGGAACTTGTCGATTTCTTCTAGTGTATTTATAGACGTAGCAAAATCCGTAATGAAGATATAGTCTGATTCTTCTTCACAATCAACGGAATCCACCGTAACGACTGAGTAAACTCCTGCCATATCGACAACATAAGTTTGATCCGTAGCTCCTGGGATAATCATATTATCGAAGTACCATTGATAAGAATCTGCTGGTGAACTTTCTAGCGTAACACTATCTGCTTGTAAGGTAATCGTCGGTACTATAGGCTCTGTAACGATAACCGTAACGCTATCTAAAGCAGAACAATTGGTATCCGTAACCGTAACGGTATAAGTGGTCGTTTCGGGAGGCGTAACGATAATAGAGGCGCCTGTTTCGCCAGAATCCCAAGAATAAAATAAACCACCTGAAGCGATTAAGGCAACGAAAGGCTCTGCACAAAGCGACACATCCGGCCCTGCATCAGCAAGAGGAAGTTGATTTACATTCACTAGGGCATTGCTCGTAGAAGTATTGCCACAAGCATCGGTCACTTGCACGATGTAATTGGTGGTTAAACTAGGCGATACCGTTGGATTCGGGATAAAGGGATCACTGACACCGCTACTAGGAATCCACTCATAGTCATACATTAATGGTGTGGGTAAATCAGCGATTCCGAATGCTGCAATTTCACCACCATTGGGAAAAGCACCGATCAGCGTGGTATTTCCTGTATTTAAGTCGGCTACCCTTAATTCTCCTTGATTGGTTGAATTATTATAAGCAGAAAGATACAATTTGTTAGAAATGGGATCAAAATCAGCGTCTTGTGCAAAAGCAGCATCGAAGCCTACATTTCCAATCGTCGTTAATGTACCTGTAGCTAAATCTACGGCATACAACAAATCTGTCCCAATATCCATTGAATAAGCATTCCCGTTATTATCTATGGCCAACCAAATCAAGGTCGGTGAATTGACGATAACTGTTGGTGTAGCCGCGCCCGTCGTATAGTCAATAGTATACAACTGAGAACTGGCCCCATCTGTACTAAGGCCGTGGAAGGTGGTTCCGTCCCAAGCTAAGCCCGTCCAAGTATGTCCTGTAAGTTGATTAGCAGGGCCTACTGTCGTAATAGAAGCACCAACAGCCGTATCAATTTTAATGAGTGCTGCAAGCGTGTTTTCCAAGGTATAGAAGCCATCAGGGCCAAAATCTCCTGCAAAATAATCGCCGACCAAACTGGTAGATATATCCGTTACATTGTCCGGTGTATCCAAGTCATGCTTAAAGAAGACACTATTAAGGACATCATGTCCAAAAGCATTCTCGATGAAAAAGTTAAATGGATTTCCTAGGGTAACGGTAGGTGCGCCACCAATACCGATGGAATCACCAAAACAAATTGTCCCTCCAGCACCTGCATTGGTTAGCATTTTGGGAGGATCGACAAGCGTATAAGTCGAAGTAGCCAATCCACCGCAGTTATCCGTTACGGTAACGGTGTAAACGCCTTCTGGTACGCCAGGCAAATCTTCTATTGTTGCCCCATTACTCCAAATATAGTTAAAGGGTTGCGCTCCGCCCACAACGTCAATTTCTATCGTACCATCTGCTACGTCCGGACAAATAGGGTTTGTTCCTGTAGCATTCACTTGGTCTATACCCGTTGATAAGGTTTCTGTTATATTTAAGGTATAAGAACCGGCACTTGTAGCTCCAAAACCTTCAATTACAGCAAGAAACGATTGTGCCCCACTTACAGGGAAGGTAATTTCCGATTGTAGGCCACAATTATCATCATTCGTATAAAGGAGTGTCCCATCTGAGGGATCTAAAATACTTAAGCGCGTATCATAAGCAGAGCCACAAAGTGAAACGGTAGCTGTTCCAGCACAAGCACCTGTCATAAAGCTGTAGTAGACATCTGGCGAAGCTGAAATTTCTGTAAAATCATCGGTATAACAATTCGATGTACTAGAAGCATCTGTATAAGGTAAGGCCGTAGCCATGATTGGATTCGTTATAAAATTCCCTGGGAAAGGAAATGGAGAACATTGCGTAGTAAAAGCAATAGGCCCTATTTGAAGGCTAAGCCCACTTGTATCACAATCTTCTGTCAAGTAAACTTGGTAAGTCGTTTGAGGCGCTAAACCTGAAATAAGTTGAGGATTCGTAGCCGGATCAATGACAATTCCTGTACCAGGGGCAAAACCCGTAGGGCCATACTCCAAAATACCAGCGATGCCATTCCCTCCTCCTGTCCAAGCGATTTCAGTAGTAGCATCCGTAATGTTCGTAGCTACTAAGTTATAAGGTTCTGGACATGGGGGCGGCTCTCGAATATATAAGTTATCTATCGCTATATCTCCATTGAAAAGATTGTTCCCTGCATCCGGCATTACAGAGCCCTCAAAACAAATGGAAACAACAGACCCCACATAAGCCGTCAAATCAATAACCGCCTTTTGCCAAGGATCTGCATTATCAAATTGTTGTTCACCGACAAGGACAATAAGCTCTGTCACCGTTGTACCGTCATCAATAGTAACCGCAAGACTATCAATAGAGCCACCATACATATGGTAGTTGAATTCAAGTTGAGGAGTCATCCCGCCTGTCAAATTGATGCAATCCGTACAAGCTATAGCACGATCACCATCAGAAGACCCCGAAGTTTCTATATACAAGTAACCACCACCGCCGGATACATCATCATTAGGCCCTGTAGCCGTAGAGGTAGTTGGGCCATAATTGACCTCCCAGTCTAGTTGATCGTCTTGATCATTAATCAAGGAGTTCAAGACCGTTTCCCCATCGGCATAAGTATTAAAGTCATCAAGAATAGGAATTGGCGCACCACCTGTTAAAACACTGATATTTAGAGTGTCATTAAGCGGTTGAGGATCGCCCCCTAAGGAAGTATAAATGATAAAATCATAACTCCCAAACAGCGACATATCCAAAGGCACATTGAAGGTATAAGGTACAGAAGCGCCAGGAGCAATAGATAAGGTGTCTATGTTTTCTGTAACCATAAACGTCCCCGTAGGGCCATTGACCTCATAAGTAACGTCAAAGCCTGTTTCTGTCGTACTCCCTGTATTTTGGATAGAAATGGTGATACTTTCTGCATTTCCAAGCGAACAAGCTTCATTTGGATCAAGCAAAGCATCTACCCCTACATCCATCGGTAAAGGATCCAAGAAGTAGATTTCATCCAAGGCAATATCTCCATTAAAAGTATTTCCTCCTGGATCGGATTTGATATTTCCTGTAAAACAAACTTCAACGACTTGCCCAGCAAAAGCAGATAAATCAACGACTGCTGGTAACCAAGCATCGGTATTCGTGGTTTGTTGCTCACCAATTAAGGCCAAAACATTCGTCACCGTAGTTCCATTATCAACACTTACAACTAAAGAATCAATAGAAGCACCATACATATGATAGGAAAACTCTAATCTTGGCGCTAAGGAGTTCGTCAAATTCAAACAACCCGTGCAAATCTCCCCAGAGAATCCAGCAGAAGTACCAGAAGTTTCCAAGTAGATATAGCCACCACCACCAGAAACATCATCATCAGGCCCAGTGGCCGTAGAAGTTGTTCCACCAAAATTCACTTCCCATTCCAATTCATCATCTGGATTATTTGTAAAATCTGGAAAAACTATGGTGGCATCAGCATACGTATCAAAATTATCAGAAATCGGCAGTATGGAACCGCCCGAAGTAATCATGGCAACGGTCGTATCGTTCACGATGTTACTATCACCACCAAGCAAAGTGGCAGCCGTAATGGTATAATTTCCTAATAAAGACATATCTGCCAATGCTGTAAAGGTATAGCTATCCGAAGTTCCAGAAACCAAGGTTCCTGCATAAGTCTCTGTAATTGTACTTGTTCCTGTAGGACCATTGACCACATAACCAACATCAAACCCAAATTCATCCGTACTACCAAAGTTTTCGATAGTAATCGTGATAGGTTCCATATCAGAATAAGCACAATTTTCTCCATTAGGAGTATTTATAGCGACCACACCAATATCATTAGGCAATGGGTCTTTAATCGTAATTTCATCAATGGCCGTATCTCCATAGAAAACATTTCCATTGCCATCATCATTGGCCTCCGCAATAAAGTAGAGTACAATAACATCGCCTACAAATGGAGTCAAATCAACTAAAGCACTCAACCAAGGATCCGCATTGGCCGTTTGTTGTTGTCCACTCAAGGAAAAAACATTGGTAGGCACACCGCCAACGGCCACCAAAACATCTAAAGACTTAATAGAAGCACCATACATATGGTAATAGAATTCTAACCTAGGATTAAGCGCACTCGTCAAGTCAATACATTTGGAACGCAAAATAGCCCTATCTCCAGAAGCTACTGGAGAAGAAGTCTCCATATAAAGATAAGCTCCACTTCCCGTTACATCATTAATAGGGCCTGTATTCGAAGAAGTCGTAGGCCCATAGTTTACCTGCCAATCGACATCTCCCGAAGCATCATTATCAAACTCTACGAAGGAGGTCGTTCCATCAGTATAACCATCAAAATTGTCATAAATAGGCAGCGGTCCCGAAAAAGCACCATAATTTTCAATAGTTATGCTGGCTGTATCATTTGAGATATTGGCATCATCGAAGGTCGTCGCTATAACATCTAAAAGATAAACGCCTAGCGCACTCAAATTAGCCGTAGCGGTAAAGGTATAATCAAGCGAACCTCCTACGGGGATAGGACCAGCCATTACCTCTGTAGCCACCGTCAAGCCATCCACTTTCAACGTCATATCTACATTCACAGCAGGGTCTGTTCCATAATTCGCTACAGAAACCGTAACGGGTGTCATATCAGAAAGACCACACTCCGACAATAAAGGCTCAATAAAAGAAGCCGTACCGACGTCTATTAAAAGATTGGGAGCCATAGAAGTGGAACTCTTATCAAAGCCACTTTCCCCTAGGATAGCAAGAGGAAGAAAAAGTAAGGGGCAAAAAATAGTTAATACGATCCGTATCCATTTTTTCATAGGCTTTTAGGTTTGTATAGTTTCAAAAATCTTGATACATGTAACGTTTAAATTTCGTCTGTTGAATTGATAAGGAGACTTATCGCATATCCAATAACAAATTTTAAGGCTGCTCTAAAGTAGTAAAATGCAAAGGTACTACAAAATATGTTTACATAATTTTATTCATCTCTTTTATTTATTCACTAGGGCATCAAGGAAAAAGGCAATTCTTCTATTTAGTTAGGAATCGACTCCTTTTTAGGAGAAAAGTTTTTTACCTGTTAGCCGCGTGGAAGATCCAAGTCGTGAGACATTCCTCACAATTTGAGTTTTTCAAATAACTAGGTAATTTTACATGCTTCACTAAAACTACAAACGACTAGAGAAAAAGGCTCTTCAATTTTGATTCCGTAAATGTCAAAGATGTTGTCCTCACTTAAAATATCACCCTTTCAGGGTTTTGGCTCTTATTCCTCTATTTTTCTATAATCCTTACATCCCTTCGGGATTTACACGCATCATTTATCCAATTTTGAGGCACCCCCTGAAAGAGCAGGGGCGGTCGGTTTTAATTAATCATAATGTGTTTTTTGGTTTTACTTGATTTTTTTGAGATTGATAAAATGAGAACTCTTGAGGAATATCCAACATTATTCCTTGACAGTTAAGCTATTGCCTTGAGGTTTCTTCATTTTTTTCT
>JAHDHB010000442.1 GCA_020631545.1 Saprospiraceae bacterium
CCTAGGATGCCTAAGGAAAACAGCATAACTCCTGTACTGAATAAAATGGTTACAATAATTGCGGTAAAACCAACTTCCGCGCCTAGAATTAGTTTCATAAGAATAAAATAGATGCCAAGGAAAAAGCAGATAACACCAATGATAAGTCCCGTATAGGTCATGATTCGGAGAGGAAGCGTTGTGTAATTGAAAATGATAAGGAAGGCCATGTGGATTAGCTTCAACATGGAATAACTGCTTGCTTCGCCATCGGTTCTAGGCATATGCGTGATAGGGACATAGGCAAACCTAGTGGTATGCCAGCCAAGGAGTTCATCAATGAAGATGTATTCAAAACTTGTGGCGCAGAGCTTACGAACTACTCTTTGATCGATAAGCTTAAATGCAGAGCCTTTGGCTTGGTAAGTGCCAAATTTGCTTAAGAGTTTACCTAAAATTTCACTGCCTTTGTTTCGTACAGTGTTGTGTTGTTTTTTATGATAAAGACCGTAAACAACTTCTGCCTTAGAACGTTCTTTCTCCTCCATGAGTTTAGGGATTTCTTCTGGAGGGATTTGCAAATCTGCATCAATAAGTACAACGGATTTTCCAGTAGAAAATCCCATTCCGCAAACTAAAGCCTTGTGTTGGCCATAGTTTTGAGAAAGTTTGATGAGCTTGAGTGGATAAGTGGCTTTTTGCTTGATCTCCAATAATACTTCCCAACTTCCGTCATAGCTCCCGTCACTTACACAAATAACTTCAAAGGTATTTTTTCGGGTCAAAAATACCGTAGCAATGCGGCTTAGAAGCTCTTCTAAACTATTCCTATTGTTGAAAATGGGGATAATCACAGAAATGTCGTAAGAAGCAGTCATAACGTATCGGTTGTTCAAATAGTGTTATCCTCATTTCAATTCAAGGAGTGGAATATTAGGTAGATTCGCTACTTCAAGAATAGCCGTTCCCCAAGAAAGTCCTACTCCAAAACCACAAAACAGCAGCGTATTGGTTTCTTTATCAAGGGTTTTTCCTAGTTGGTCGACTAGGGTAAGTGGAATGGAAGCGGAACTAGAATTTCCAAAACGAGCCAGTGTGGAAGGCATCTTTTCTGGAGCAATTTTTAGCTGCTTGCCAAGGGTTTTGTTGATTAATTTATTGGCTTGATGGAACACAAAATAGTCAATATCTTCTTGACTTACACCACTTTCCTTATATAATTGACGTATGGAAGGAGGAACTCTTTTCAAAGCAAATTTAAAAACATCCAATCCTTTCATGATGAGATTCAGTTCATTGCGTATGATCCCTTTGCCGTGGTCGGTAATTTTTAGCGATTCTTCTGAGAAAAACTGTCTTCCACCGCCTCCTGTGACCATCAACGATTGGTAACCTCCTCCGTCGCTACACAGCTCAAACCACATGGGGGGAGCATTTTCTTGGTATTCCAAAGCTGTAGCTGTACCAGCATCAGAGAATAGCATCGCAGTACTTTTGTCTTGGGAACCAACTAACTGACTGGATTTGTCGCCTACTAGTAATAAGGCTTTACTTCCTTGCATTTGGCTTAGCAAGCCTGCAACGACGGAAAGCCCATATGGATAAGCAGAACAGCCAAGATTGATGTCAAATGCAAGGCAATGATGTGGCAAACCCAATTTATGTTGTAAGACCCCAGCGGTACAAGGTGTTAGATAATCAGGCGTTTGGGAGATAAATACAAGGATGGCAATTTCTTCTTTTTTCCAAGCGAGTTCTTCCAATAAGCGATTGGCAGCAGCTTCACAGAGGTCTGCCGTTGTCATTTCCTTAGGGGCTACTCGCCGCTCATTTATCCCAATATTGGAGATAACGAATTGCTTTTCCTTATCCTTTAAGTATGGAAAATCAGCGTTGTAGACTGTATTCTCGGGAACAGCCGCTGCGACTCCTTGGAAAGCTACCTTCGTTAGTTTTAAAATCGCCATGGTGTTTTGTTGTGTGGGGAGAAGCGCAGTCGTTTGACTATGCCCTTCATCCTCAATTTTTTATACTGGCTAATGATAGGAAAGTTAAATCCTATTAACCCGACAATAATAGACCTGTCATTTCAAGGATATTCCCTTGAAGGAACAAAGACCTACTTAGTACTGATAACAAACTATTTAGGCACTCTCATACTCAAGCTCTCACGCACACTTGCGGCATGGCCTATGTGCGTTGGGTTAATAACTAGCCGTTTTTTGTTGGCTATTCTTCGCTCCTCTCTACGACTAAAGCGTGTAAGTCCTTGAGGGTATCGCATTGACGTAGATCGTCTTCGTCTAAAATAACATTATAGCAATCCGTAATTTTGACAATGACTATTAATGCTAGTAAAGAGCTCCAGTTCTCTATGTCTTTATATGCGGTTTTAGGAGTGAACGAAAGTGTATTATCTTCCGTTTGGCATTCTTCCTCTATTTGTTGGACAAAATCCTTAAGGTTAATCATAAATACTACCAAATCAGCTAGGTTACCCTCTTAGGGCGTAACGAATAATAAAAAATGTGTTGCCTTGCTACTTGTTTAAAAGCACCTGTGACCTTAGCAAAGCCTTATCAATGTATGGATTAGTTTTATAATTTCCAAGCTAGTGATGTTTTTTGTATGGATTTGTTGACAAAAATGATGAGATAGCCAACACAGACCACGGGGTAAAACCCATGGTTACCGACAGGGAACTCCTACGGAGTTTGTAGTGTCTTCTGCGTGTGGAAATTCCTAATTCAATATCGCTTAGTTAGGAGTCACGAGTTGCCGTTACGGTGATTTTGAAACATGGAAGGTTTACGACGGCTACGCCATTAGTTATCCACGATAGCTATTGGGCGTTAGGCGTATTCTGAACCACATAAGACACATAAGACTTATAAGTTTTGGCGTAATAATTTGTACGAAGAAGGGCGTATAAGGAGGTCGTAGACCTTTTAAGAGCATATAAGGACGAAATGAACGAAAACACGACTAAGTCCCGATAGCTATCGTGGATAACTAAACGGTATTAATTCTTAATTCGTCATTCCTAATTCTTAATTCCCGATCCATTGTATTTGTAGTGCTTGTTTGGTTCTTTTTCCAATTCGGAATCGTTCATCGATTCTTTTGCCAATTACCCAACAAATTTGGCCATTCGATTCTAGTACCCAACTGCTTTCTTTTTCGTGGAGAGATAATCGTAAATCAATAAAAAAATCGCTGAGTTTTTTATGTTTTCCATTCATTCCAAAAGGTTGAAAAACATCGCCTTGTTGCCAAGGGCGAAGGACTAAAGGGAATTTTATTTTTTCAAGATCTAAGTAGGCAAAATGGGGGTTGGGGGATATTTTTAAAGTCGCTGTGGGGAAGAAGGATAAGGCTAATTGTCCCGTAGGATATTGAGTAAGTGTTTGATTTTCTTGGATATAAATGGCAGTTTTGCTAGTTGTTTTACCTTTTGGGCGGATGATCCAATGTGTGCGATCTCGAAGTAGCTCATGCGATGGAGAATGAAAGCGGCTACCTGATTGAGCGCTTGCTGTTGCCCAAATTTGCTGTACTTGGTCGCTGTTAAAACCATAAGGGCGAAGCCATTCGAAGAGAAGGGTGGTAGGCGCTGGAGTATGGCTTGTTTTTTCTATATCAATATAGATTAAATCCTCTTTTTGGAGGAACGCTTTTGCCTTAAACTGCTCTATAGCCCATTGAAAAACGGTTTCGGTGTCTCTAAATCGCTTGATATTCTCCTGAAAAGTATGTTCTAGAGAAGGGTTTAAATCCTTCATTTTAGGAATGATATGCTGCCGAATGAAGTTACGACGGTATTTATCTTCCTTATTCGAAGAGTCTTCTCGGAAAACTAATTGATGCGTAGCAATAAATGTTCGAATGTCTTGGCGAGAAGCAAAAAGCAAAGGGCGGATCAAGTAGTTTTTCCTAGGAAGAATACCGTGCAAACCTGCAATTCCTGTACCCTTGGCTAGGTTGAAGAGTACCGTTTCTATACTATCATTAATGTGGTGTGCTGTTGCGATAAAATCGAAACCTTTTTCTTGCCGTATTTCTTCAAACCAAGTATAGCGTAAGGCTCTAGCGAGCATTTGAGTCGAGCTGTTCTGCGCTTTTGCCAATTCTTTGGTATCGAAGGATTTAACAAAGCAGGGAACCTTAAATCGCTTTGCTAAATCTCGTACAAATGCTTCATCACCATCGGATTCCGTGCCGCGTAGTTGGAAGTTTACGTGAGCGATGGCGAAAGGTTGTTGTGCTTGATGAAATAGCTCTGCCATGACAACGGAATCCGCGCCACCGCTTACCGCAAGTAAGGTGGATTGTTGTTTTTTTAAGCCTATTTCCTTACGAAGGAATTGTTTAAATTTTTCGTTCACAGTATAGTATCTACTTAACTCGGTTGTTGGTGTCTCAAGAAAGTGATGAAATCGGTAGATAATAAATCCTTCTCCCCAAATTGCCGTAAGAGGGTAATCAATTGACCGCGATGAAAGGTAGAATGATTCATGCAATGTTGAATAATGCTCTCGACCGGCATTTCGTAAGGATTTCCCTTGGTATCTTTAAAGGCACAAGTTCCTTCAAGTCCTTTATGTTCTTGGACAAAGTCCTTAAAATCAGTAGAAGTTTGGAGAACTCCCTCAAACATTTCTTGAGTGGTCCCCTTAAATTGATCACTAGGCCATAGAAGTAAGGATTCTCCTTTAAGTCGTCCAAGCCAGATGGTTTCCGCGTCCCAAATATGCAAGAGCGTTGCTTTTATAGAAGAAAAACTGCTCGTGACTTCCATCGCAATGCGTAATTCGTCTAGAGCGCTGAGCATGAGTACCATTCTTTGGTTTGCCCATAGATTGTAAGTGGTATATTGGTGTAGCAGCAACTTTCTGATTTTTGAATAGATGAACGAAATGGATGTTTGTGTAAAGGTACATACTTTTAAACGACATGTTAAACAAGGGCATTTGAAATTCTTTTAATTGCTCAGTGCGAATGTTCAGGATGTAAAGTTTTTGAAGGTAAAGTGTTGTTTGTTAGTGAGTAATAATGCTTGTTCGTTGTGAATTATTCCTTGTCTTTATAAATGAGTTTTTTCGGGGTGGTCTTATCGTTTGATTAGCATTTTTTTACTTTTGAAGGAGTATTAATGTAAAGATATCCTTAAATCGTGTCTGAACGAAGAAGGGAACTTTTAGAGAAAATGCAGAGATTTCGCCATCTAGGACAATGCGGGATGGTATGGCGCTTAGCCTTGACCTGATGGCTTAAAATAGTTCCTAACGGACTAATATTATATTACTTACTCAAGTCGTCAGGCTAGACCATGCCAGAAGGCAACCCTGGCACTGTTCAGACGACAAGGCTAGATCATTGCTTTTATCGCCTTTTTAGGTCAGATCTTCCTATTGTTTTTTTAAGTGAAATGAAGAAAAATATTTAGTTCTGTTTCTCTAAGCATATTTTTTGGTTTTTCTAGCTTTTTTTAAGACATTAGATTTTGCTTGATATTGAACCGTGATGAATGGTAACCTATAATTTGGTCTAAACGAATGAAGAAAAGCGCATCAAAGAAGAAAAAGAAGGTTGCAAAAGTTAGTAAAGTTTCGGCCTATCTGAACTACCTTCCGCTGCTAGTATTTGCCTTGGCCTTTTTGCAATATGTGAATACTTTCACGCACGATTATGCGTGGGATGATGCTATTGTTATACGCGATAATGTTTATACCAAGAAAGGTTTTGCAGGCTTAAAGGAAATTTGGACGCAGCCTGTTTATATTCCTCAACGTAAGCTCTATCGGCCTATTCCTCAGACTACATTTGCTTTAGAACAAGCCATTTTTGGTGATAATCCAACAGTGGGTCATGTTTTCAATGCTTTCTTATATGGGATGTGTTGTCTTTTACTTTTTCTATTTCTGAAGTCTTTATTAAAGCGCTATCATGTGGGTTTTGCTTTGCTGATTACGCTTCTTTTTCTTGTACACCCAGTACATGTAGAAGCTGTAGCGAACATTAAAAGTCGTGATGAAATACTTGCCTTGATTTTCAGTTTGAGTAGTTTATTATACTTCATCCGTTATTTACGGCAAGGAGGAAGCGGGAAAATAGCCCTTACTTTTGGCTTTTTTGT
>JAHDHB010000443.1 GCA_020631545.1 Saprospiraceae bacterium
CTGAACCACCTGAAACAGTGCCGAATACAAACGGATAGCGGGATTAGCTGCCCAATGTAGACCTAAAAATAAGTGTATCAATCCTTGCTTAGGAGCTATTAAAAAAGAAAGTTTCATTTAATGAGATATTTTCCTCGTAATTGAAGTATTAAGGGATAGGTGTTCTGCTAGTGATTGACTTATCAAAATTTATTTCGCAACACTATACTTCACATTAAACAAAAACAATTACCCTTCTTCCTAAAAGTGAGTTTCCTACTTGCTTTTTAGATATAGTGAGACAAGTCAGGATTTTTTATTAAACCCACTGCACTACCACATCTCTTCCAAATCCGCTCCTGTGTATTGGTAGTTTCTTACTTTGTAGTAGCTTCCCGTCTTCTCCAATTGGCGTTTTTCTCGCACGGGATTATGCTTCCTCAATCGTGCCAACCAAGCAAAGGGAGTAAGAACGACAAAAAAGATAATGGATAGTAATATGCGACTATTGAGCCATGCTAGTGCTTGGCCAAACTTGTCCCAAACGTACACAATGCCGTTTCCTAGGCGCTCAGAGATAATAGAAAGGACGCCTATTCCTGCCGCTATGTAAAGAAAATAGATCCACTTGAAAATCAAATAGAGAACAAGAAAACCTGTTACTAATACAAGTAATGTTTTTGTACTGTGATTTGTATTTTTCATAGCTCAATTACGATAAATGAAGAATTAGGAATGACGAATTAGGAGTTAACCCTCAGGCGCTATTCGCTGTGAAGGTGATTCTTAATTCAATGCCGTTTAGTTAGGAGTCATGAGTTGCCGTTACGGCGATTTTGAAGCATATAAGACACATAAGGAGGTCTGCGACCTTTTTAAGAGCATATAAGGATGAAATAGGCGAAAACACGACTAAATTCTTAAACTAAACGGTATGGACTCTTAATTCTTAATTCGTCATTCCTAACTCAAAAAAGTAGTTAGTGGGAAACTTGAAGTTGCCTGCGAATAGTTAAAATAGAGTATAGACGAAGGCTCCTAGACCTGAGGTTTCTCCAAATACAAGGATTAATCCTAGTAAAAGCAATACAATAATGATCGGTGCCAAAACGTATTTTTTACGTGCAACGATAAAGGTAAAAATATCTCTTAAAACTTCCATAGTGTTTTATTTGTAACGTTGGCTTCAGCCGACTGGTTGTTCCATTTCAACAAGGCCATACGTTTTAAAATTCATTTCTAAACGCAACTGGTCGGCTGAAGCCAACGTTACGGTTTTTTCTTAAAAATATAGTTCCCCGCTACCAGACAATCCAGTCCCGTATGCATAAAACAATCATAACCATCTTGTAAGGTACAGACGATGGGCTCTCCTCGAACATTAAAACTGGTATTGAGTACGACACCTACACCAGTAATTTCCTTAAATTTAGTCAATAATAAGTGAAATTTCGAATTCGTTTCTTCATGAACGGTCTGCACCCTAGCAGAAAAATCAACGTGGGTAGCGGCTGGCAAACTAGAGCGTAGGACATAAAGTTTATCCATCATGGGCAAATCCATGTAATCATCAGGAAGATCTGCTTGATGCTCCTTCTTAATGGTATCAACGAGTAACATGTAGGGGGAAGGCGCTCCTAAATTGAATAAACGCTCTGCTTCTTCTGCAAGCATGGCTGGAGCAAATGGACGAAATGATTCTCTGAATTTTATGTCGAGATTCAATTTCTTCTGCATTTTCGGGCTTCTAGGATCGGCCAAAATACTCCTTGCTCCAAGGGCGCGAGGACCATATTCCATACGGCCTTGCATCCATCCAATGGTATGCCCCGAATCAATTAGCTTCGCAACTTCCTCGCATAGAGCTTCGTCTGACTCTAAGCGTTGAAAACTGAGTTTATTGCGCCTTGCCATCTTTTCGATATCCAAATCCGTAAACTGAGGGCCAAGGTATGCGCCTTGCATGCCGTCCATCGCCTTGTCATCTATCTGGCGTTCTTCTTCAAAAAGAATATGCTGTGCTGCCAAGGCCGCGCCTAGGGCTCCACCGGCATCACCTGCCGCTGGCTGTATAAATATTTTTTCGAAAATACCTTCTTTCAATAGCTTTCCATTGGCCACACAATTTAAAGCAACTCCGCCAGCCAAACACAAGGCATCTGCTCCTGTCAAGGCTTTAGCTTCTTTCGCCATATGGAAGACGATTTTTTCAGTTACACGCTGAATGGCAAGGCCTAAATCACAATGATGTTGTTCGATCTTGGACTCCCCTACCCTTTTAGGAAAACCAAACAATTGCTCCCAAGCCTTTTCATCAATCATTCGCAACCCCGTCACGTAGTTAAAATAACGCTGGTCGAGCCAAATAGAACCATCGGGTTTTAGATCAACTAATTTCGTCAATATAATTTCTTCAAAATCCTTTACTTCCTTGGAATTTGCGCGACCATAGGGCGCCATTCCCATCAGCTTATATTCTCCTGAATTCACTTTAAACCCTAGGAAATAGGTAAAAGCAGAATAGAGCAATCCTACGGAATGTGGAAAATGTAATTCCTTTAACACCTTGATATTCTTGCCTTCTCCTAGGCCAATACTCGCTGTAGCCCACTCCCCAACGCCGTCAATAGTCAAAATAGCAGCTCTCTTGAAGGGCGAAGGATAAAAGGCACTAGCTGCATGGGAAAGATGGTGCTCAGGAAAAAGCAATTTCAAGGAGGATTTATTATAATCGCCAACTTCTCTTAATCCTTTTCGAATCACTTTCTTCAGGAAGATTTTTTCATTCATCCATACCGGCATAGCAGCAATAAACGAGCGCAATCCTTTGGGAGCAAAGGCATAATAGGACTCTAACAAGCGTTCAAACTTAAGGTAAGGTTTGTCATAAAAGACGACTGCATCCAATTCATCCAAGGTTAAACCTGCATAATCCAAGCAATATTTTATGGCATTTGTAGGAAAGGACTCATCGTGTTTTTTTCTAGTAAAACGTTCTTCTTGTGCCGCAGCAACTAGCTTTCCTCCAAGCAAAATAGCCGCAGCGGAATCATGGTAAAACGCGGATATACCTAGTATATTTTTGGACATTCGTGCTATGTTCTATTAGCCCTATTACGCTAAGAATTAGAAAAATTGTTTTTTAAACTTACCTACGAAGACAATACCTTGCATTTTTAATTTGGCCTAATGCACTTGTGATTCTTGTTATAAGTTCTAGGCACCTTAAGCTTGTTATTTTCTCCTTATCCTGCGCTACTCGTTGCCTAACTAAAAAATCACTGCGCCTATACTATTGATTATGTATAAATAGGACTACTAGGCACTGGAACAACTTGTCGGCTAAAGCCAACGTTACAAAAAATAAGCGTAAAAATAGGCATTCAACCTAATATCTATGCTTATTTTGACGGTTAAAAATAAAGGTACTACTCTTTTTGGCAGGATAATCGTAAAAATCAACTATTTCTCCTAGTTTTGTAGTTTACCAAACACACTAATTAAACAATAACTCATTTATTCCAAGCTTATGCCGACCCGCTCAATTTCTTTTTTCTTACTTTTGTTTTTACTTTCTTTCAAGCTCTTTGGCCAATCCAAAAATCTTGAAAAGATGGTCAGTTATATCATTCATTCCGAAGTGGATTTTGAGAAAACACCTGGCTTGCTTGTTGGAATCATTGACCCCGATTCAAGCTATATCTTTCCTTATGGAGTCATGGAGAAAGGTGGTAAGGAACCTATTCCTCTAGATGCTATTTTTGAAGTCGGTTCTATCACTAAAGTTTTTACCTCTTCTTTATTGAGTTTGTTAGTGGGTGAGCAACAACTATCTTTGGATAGTCCTTTGAGTTCTTTTTCTCTGGAAGGTTTCCAAAACCCCAAGTGGGATGGTGACGACTTAACGATCAAATCTTTAGCTACGCATTGTTCTGGTTTACCAAAACTCCCTCAAAATTTTGGATCGAAGGAAAAAGACGCTAGTAATCCTTATGCTTTTTATACTAGAGATGATCTATTTTCTTTTCTAAACAACTATCATCCAGAAACGGAAAAACCTTCTTACCGTTATTCTCATATTGGGTATGCTTTACTAGGTGAAATTATTACTCAAAGTACGCGTACGCCTTATGCGGATTTACTAAACGAAAGGCTGCTTGAACCTATAGGGCTTGATGACACGAGATTTTCCTTATCTGAACTACAAAAGGAGCGATTGTGCAAGGGGTATTCCATTATTGGTCAGGAAAAAACGCCTTGGGATGCTCAAGTGTTTAACAGTGCTGTCGGTTTAAAATCTTCTATGAATGATTTGCTTCGTTTTATCGCTCTTTTCCTTGAGGATTCACCGTCGGAATTATCAGAAAGCTTGCTCACGACCTGTGCTCCTCAAACGACGACAAGCATTTCGAAAGTAAGCATGGGTTTGGGATGGCATATCTTTCAGCCTAAAAAGAAATTCTATGATGTTGTTGCTCATAGTGGTGTAACTTCTGGCCATCGTGCTTATATTGGTTTTGTTCGAGAAACCCATACTGCCGTTATTATTCTTGCCAATTCAGAAGCTGTAATGAATGCAGCAGGAAACATCATTTTACAGAGTATTAATAAGAATTGGCGGAAATAAGTTGCTCGGCCACTTCTATAGCCCCCAACAGAGCTTCATTAATAACCTGACTATCAACAACGCTACTTACTCCTTCTTGTTCAAAAAGCGACCAACTGAAAGCCTATCGTACAACTATGAGAACAAACAACTACTTGACAAAAAAATGGTATTTGGTTTTTGCCTGCTACTTGGTTGGAGTTCTTTTTATGCTGTTTTTCCATGAACCTTGGAGAGATGAATTTCAGGCTTTGGCTTTAGCTAGCCAGAGTAATTCTCTAGTAGAGCTTTTTGAACTGACAAAATATGAGGGGCATCCTAGCTTATGGTTTTTGATTTTATATGGTATTACACAATTTTCATCGAGTATTCTCCTTGTACAACTCCTTCATTTTAGTATACTTGCCCTAGGCGTCTACTGTTTTTTACGCTTTGCGCCCTTGCCTTCTTTGTGGAAAATCTTAGTGATTTTTGGGTACTTTTTCACTTATGAGTATGCCTTGATTTTTAGAAATTATGCCTTGGGCGTCACTTTGCTATTTTTTATTGCCTACTTTTTGGCTCAACAACGTTTTCTGGTTATTGCCGTACTTGTTTTTTTCCTATTTCAAACCAATATTTTTGCCTTGTTTATAGGAATTGCCCTATGGCTAAGTATTGTTTATCAACATTGGACAACACACCGCTCAAAGCTCTTGATAGCCAGTTTAATTGTATCACTTGGCCTTTTAGTTAGTTTTTTTGATATTGTTCCTCCTGCGGATTATGGTTTTTCTAAAGCATGGTACTTTAATCTAGGTGCTTTCGTGCGCGGTTCAAGTGCTATTTGGGATTCGATGGTTCCTATTCCCAAATTTCATGTTCATTTTTGGCCAACGAATATCGTCGATTATTTAGGCATTACTTTAGGACATTATGGTTTGATTATCTTCAAATCGTTGCTTTCCATCCTAATGCTAGGAATTTGCCTATTTTGCTTACGAAAATCGCGATTTGCATGGCAGTTTTTTTTACTTTCGATTAGCCTCATTATCGGCTTCCTTTCGGTAAAAGGACTAGGGAATTTACGCTATGATGGGCATGTATTCCTCTCTTTCCTTATAGCTTTATGGCTTGGAAAATTGTATCCTAACACCCCAAAAGAAGACAAGCAACAACAAGCCTCTTCCTCCTATAATTATGAACGCTTAAGGTATTTTCTCATTAGCGCAATTCTATCGATACATATCAGTGCTACCTTTGTCGCTTATTACTACGAATACCATTATTCTTTTTCTAAAGGGATGGAAGTCAGCCGTTACCTCAAAAAAAATGGACTGGAGAAGCATTATATCATTGGGCATATGGATTATGCCGTTGCGCCTATCGCTTTTCTCTTGGATAGAGAATTTTATAGTCCTTCTGCAAGAGCATCGATTGCTTATTTAAGTTGGGATGATAAGCGAAAACCTATTCCTAAAAAGAACTTGTACAGCCTCGCAAATCAAAAGCACGTAGAAGGAAATTCGGTCTTAA
>JAHDHB010000444.1 GCA_020631545.1 Saprospiraceae bacterium
CCCTTTCCTGATAAAAGAAAAAATTGTATTTTTGGCGAATGCAAAACACGGATTTAAAAATATTCAACACCCTTACAAGAACGAAGGAAGTGTTTAAGCCCGTCAACCCCCCATTTGTGGGCATGTATGTGTGTGGGCCTACTGTTTACAACCATGTCCATTTAGGAAATTGTCGTACGTTTATCAGTTTTGATATTGTTTATCGTTATCTGTTGCACTTAGGATATAAGGTGCGTTATGTGCGAAACATTACGGATGTTGGCCATCTAGTCAATGAAGAAGAGATGACCGGGGAAGATCGAATTGGAAAAATGGCGCGGATTGAGAAATTGGAACCGATGGAAATCGTACAAAGATATACCAATGGTTTTCATGATGTAATGAAGCAGTTTAATGCTTTGCCGCCTAGTATCGAACCTACGGCGACAGGACATATCGTAGAACAGATCAATATGGTGCAAGCGATTTTGGACAATGGCTATGGCTACGTTAGTAATGGCTCTGTCTATTTTGACACCTTGAAATATGCTAAAAATCATAAGGAGTTTGGCCGTCTGTCGGGCAAAATCATGGATGATTTACAAGTAGAAACGCGCGATTTGAAAGGCCAAAGCGAAAAGCGACACCCTGCTGATTTTGCCATCTGGATGAAGGCGCAACCAGAACATATTATGCGTTGGAATTCCCCTTGGAGTGTTGGTTTTCCTGGGTGGCACTTGGAATGCTCGGTGATGAGTACCCGCTACTTAGGCGATAAGTTTGATATTCATGGTGGTGGAATGGATTTACAATTCCCGCATCACGAAAACGAAATAGCACAAAACATTGGTGCTTGTGGCCATGCTCCTGTGAATTACTGGATGCACACGAATATGCTGACAGTGAATGGAACGAAAATGAGTAAGAGTTTAAACAACTCTGTTTTGCCTGGGGAGATGTTTACTGGAGAAAATGATGTCTTGGCAAAAGCTTATGATCCAATGGTGGTGCGCTTCTTTATGTTGCAAACACATTATTCGAGTACGCTTGATTTCTCGGATGAAGCTTTGCAAGCAGGAGAGAAGGGATTCCGTCGTCTGATGGAAGGCTACAAAACTTTGCAAAGTCTACAGCACAAGAATGGAAAAGTAGAAGAATCAGAGGACCAAGCTGTTACCGAAGAATGCCAAGCTTGTTATGAGCATATGAATGATGACTTTAGTACGCCTCAAGCCTTAGCCGTTTTATTTGGTTTGGTAACTAGAGTGAATACCTACAAGGATAAAGGTGGCGTCGTTTCTTCTATTTCCAAGGAGACTTTCGACCGTTTGAACAAGGTCTTTCGTGATTTTATCGAAGATATTTTTGGCCTGAAAGAAGAGGAAGGTGCTGATGAAGAGGTGGTTGATGGTTTGATGCAATTGATTATCGACATTCGCCAGTCTTCTAGAGAAAAGAAGGACTGGGACACTTCGGATAAAATACGCGCTGTTCTAAAAGAACTTGAAATTCAACTCAAAGACGGGAAGGATGGTACTTCTTGGACGAAAGCATAATTGAAAATGACGAATTAGGAATTACGAATGACGAGTTGGTTGAATTCCATTTGGCAATTCAACTGCTGGTTTTAGGGAGTACCTTAATACTCAAACCTGTAGGGGTAATCCCTTGTGGTTACCCTCTGAAACCCTTTTTTCGTTCAGACATCTTAGTCGTTAGCAGACATCTTGGAAGTTATCCGCCAACAGGGACCCAAATAGTTTATAAAAATGAGCACCACAGCATCTGTAGCTAAAGTAGCGGCCAAAATGGTCGGCAAAATATTTCTATTCCTAGGCGTTGGGCTTATCCTCAACTGGATTTTTGGTATTGTCGTGCTCTTCGATTTGAGTGATGGAGATTATACGTTGAAAATCATTTTGGCTTTATGCTTCTTTGCCTTGTTTCCTTTTATTTATGTTTGGCAATCAAGAGGCTATGCGATTAGTGTTGGGCTGAATCAGCTTTATGAAAGCAGTAGTTTTTTGTTTGAAGGAATTGTGCATAAGGTGACGACGGGTATCGTAACTGGGATGGAAGAAGGCGACAGCACCAAGGCCGGCATTTCGAATACGCTGTTCAAAGGAGCAGTAAATTTGGCTAAAAATTCGGAAAAACTACCTCGAACGATACGTTGGGTGATGGACTTTTTCTTAAATCAAATTCCTTTACGCGAGTCCTTGAATGAGATTGGGGAGGAAATGGAATTGAAAAGTGAGAATCTGGATGCCATCAACGAAAGTGTTTTCGAGAAAGTGAATGATTACGTCAAGGAAGAACTTCTAGGCATTGGAATTACTTGGTTCTGGATTTTGCTGGGTATTAACATTTTAGCGATGGTGGCAACGTATTATTTTGTTTTAGTCTGAAATTCACTAGCGGCTACTCCTTGAGCAAAAAGCGTCACCTTTATTTAGCCGATGCCCTCCGTTTCCTCCAATTAACATCGGTAAACATAGCCTTATGCTTTTTGAGCCAGATCAAGGGTAGCTCACTAGCGAAATAATCGTTTAGAAGATAATAGAGTGTGAATTCTAGCCAAAAGGTAAGACAAGGGATTACGCTATAAAATACATTCTGACAGAAACTCGTAATTCTTCATTCGTAATTTTTAAAAAACCCAAGAAGATGCCCCGGAGCTACTCCCTAACCCGTTGTTTGTAGTCCGAAGGCAAAATCTTGGTGGCAGTTTAGCAAATTTTATAAGCGTTTTCGACGCTGTCGCTCGAAAAGACACGTTGACAAAGGACATATCGTGCATAGTTTCACGATGTGCTAAAACCAAGTGCCGAAGCTTATAAAAAGGAGCAAAAGTTGGATAGGTTCTAAACTAAGCAACCTCCTGCCCCTTTTTTTTCCCAATCGTCTTTTTCCAAACCCTTACTTCCTTCCAAAAACGTTGGTTATCCTGCTATTTGATTGCAAGATAGAGGCTTATTTACTTACTTTTTCCAATACTTGAGCATATTTCAGGCAGAAAGCTCGAATACGATTTGATTTATTGTGATTGTCTCTTATTTTAATGACATTGATTCTGTAGTATTTATACATTTTAATGGCGGTGTGAGGTAAATAATATTGGGTAAAAAATAGGTCAAAAAAAATGGCTTTTCCTAGCATTTTTTTTCAATTAGCCGTATTATTAAGAGATAATTAATTTTAATGTGTTTTTTGTTAAATTGTATTGACTATGAAAAATCGATTTTTTTTAGGGCTATTAATCGGCCTTTTTGTGTTTTGTACAAGTACTTCTAGCTTTGGTGCTGAAGGGTGCTTTGATGCAGGAGAAGAGTATATTGTTTATATTAAGCAAGGCGTGAGTTTGAATTTCTCACTCCCAGATAAGTATATAAAAAAGGATGGAGTCCTTGTAATGCCTTTATTACTTACTTTAGAGAAGAACGGAAAAGCAGTGTATTCTAGTCAAGAAGTAAATATGAATGCAATTGTACCAAATGTCAACTTTTCTAAGGGGGACTACAAAATCTCCATTTCTATAGGAGATTTTGTTGCAATCAAGAAATTAACTTTGTAAAAGCTTACCTAACGAATCATATTTATTGACCATTTCATTAAATCTAATTGACTATGAAAAATCGATTTTTTTTAGGATTATTAATTGGCCTTTTGGTGTTTTGTACAAGTACTTCTAGCTTTGCAGAAGCGGATTCTTTTGATGTAGGGGAAATATATATAGTACAGATAAAGCAAGGACTAGGGGTGGTTTTTTCTGTACCTGATCAGTACCTTACAACAGACGGGAGCCTATCTTTGCCGCTTTTTTTGACTATTGAAAAAGATGGACAGCTCTTATATTCAGAGACACATAATGAACCTGCTGTCATTTTATCAAACATAAATCTTACAAAAGGTACTTACCAAATTTTTATCAAGATAGGAAACCTCCAAGAGGTTAAAAAAATATTTATTTGATTTTCACAATGGGATGTCGGCGTAGTTTTCTTTTTTACCAAAAGAAAACTACGTAGATGTAGAAATAAGTACTTATTTGCCAGGTAACTTTTCAATTTTTTCCTTAAGCCATTCATACTCAACTACTTCATCTTTGATGTTTTCTAGCGTACGAAAAAGACTTTCTTTACTAATATTTTTATAGTAATAACGGCTTATTTTTTCAAGTAATTTAGAAAAATTAATGTCTTTATTATAGTCATTAATGTCGATTTTTCCTTTTTTCAAATAACCTCTCATCGCTGTATCAAAACTTTTTCTTCTTTGTTCTATTATTGGTCGCGAAAACGATCTGTTTACCTCATATAATAATTTAAACCAAAGTACATTTTTGCGAATAAAAACTTGAAAATCAGGTACAGTAACTCCTTTTAGAACCTCTAATCCTTCTTTAAATTTTGCCTGTCCAAAAAGTAAATAGCTTTTGGCTAATTTGATGAGGCGTATGCTTTTTTTCTCTCCTTGAGGGAGGCAAGAAGAGTATTTATTGATAAAATGTTCTAACCAATCATATTCTTTAAAAACATAAGCAACATAGGCTGCATTGTTAAACAAATCACTCGGTAAACAGTTATTTTCGAGTAAAAGATTCTTTTCATCGCCACATTTATACCAAAATAAATATTCTAAAGAACGTTCTTCTACAGATATAGAGATATGAGACAACGAATTGATAGAATACACATACAATACAGGCCTGTCCGAGTGTATACCATCAATATTCTCCAAAAAGCAAGTTTTCAGTAATTTATAACGTTCAAGACTAGGCGCTAGGTAGAAATCTGCTGCTTGGAGCAGAAATTTTGCCATAGGAATATCCGAGTCACCAAAAAAGGAAATCAAGGTTTTTAGTCGTGTTTCAAAATCCTCGTCCTTGACTCTTCTTCTTCGATCTTTGACTAAGATTTCGACACTGCTTTTTAGCATTTTGAGGAGGAAAAAAGAGTCGAGATGCTGGAGTTTTTCGACTAAAACACTTCTTTCCTTAGTATTTGAATTAGATTCGTAAAAATATTCCAACTCCTTGAGATTGGCCATAAGAAGTTGGTGGTCGGCGTCTTTGGCCAGATAGGCACTAGCTTGGGCTTGTTGAAAAGCTTGCTCAAAAAGGTCAACTTCGCCATATCGGCCATAAAAGTCGATGAGCATTTTGCTTCGCTTAAGTGGATTTTTGGCTTCTCTATACAACATGAAATCCTCTAGCAATTCCGCATACAGCTTGAGTAAACCTAGGAGTTTTTTAGGTTGGTAGGTTTTGGCCGTTGGAAACGTCTCGGTAAAGAGTTCTTTTCGGTCAAATTTGCCAAATCTTCCAGCTTTTCGCACGATTTTCAAAAGAGCATGAAGTAGCTTTTCCAGATCCTGACGCTGCTCAAGCTCCAGACGTAGAAATTTTTTAAACTTCAACTCCTGATCGCCTAGGGCTATCAGCCGATAAGTCAAAACGAACACTTTGTCATCTACGAGGGTCATGCTCTCTGATTTAATGTTTGAAAATCAAGTGTTTATTCCGTTTGTTTTTGAAAAAACACCTATAGCGAGCAGGATAAAAAAGTATGGATAGGAAGTAAGGAGTTACAAAGTAAAGAAATATTTATTAAAAAATGAAAAAGAGGGCTAATAATTTATTGTTGCATAGCTGATAATGAAGTACAAAACGTAAGGTTTATATTTATTCAAAGCCTTGCTTTCAGCAAGAAAAATCGCTGTATTAGAAAGGTTACTTAGTAGGAGACAACCTCGCCTATTGATGTTAGATACCCCTGAAGGGCAGGGTCGGTCGGGTTTAATTTTTTATAAAGTGTTCATTGGTTCTACTCGGAAGTTTATTGAGATTGATAAAATGAGAACTCTTAAGGAATATCCAACGTTATTCCTTGACAGTTAAGCTATTGCCTTGAGGTTTCTTCATTTTTTTCTTGATGAGTCCACTCTAAAAAGGGTAATATTAGAAGTAAATGGAATTTTACAAAATTTTGAGCAAAATTTTATTCTGTAGTGTTGTGTTCATGTCTCGAAATTGCCCTCACAGCGCAAACTCACCCCCCATCCCCCTCTCTCAATGCTGTTAAGTTAAGGAATTTATGTTCTTGTTTTTGGATTAAATGT
>JAHDHB010000010.1 GCA_020631545.1 Saprospiraceae bacterium
ATAACGGAAAAATAACAAGCTTAAACTGTCTAGAACTTCTGAACAGAGCCACTAGCCTGCGCATTTTGTCAGCGTTGAACTCCTCCTTATCTGGGTTAAGCTCTTGAAAAATAGCTTTCTTATCTTCCTCACTATCTGTGTATTTGCCTTTCCAACTCCTAATGCGTTGCCAATAGAGTAATAGTGAATAATTGCAGTTTTTTAAAAACCCCTCAAATCTGGTATAACCTTTTTCAAAATTGCCAAGCATTTTTATTAAATCTACAATACTAGAAGCTCTCATTATAACCGTTTTTAATACAACAGAATAGCGTAAACCGTATAAGTCGTTAAATTAATGGATAATTTTTACAAATAAGGAAAATGTGCTTAAAAACTTGATGAGGCACAAGTACAATATGTTCACTTTAAAAAATAAAACACCTTGTATTTGTTACTATTGCGATAAAAGAATGTAATTTTGATTTTATTACCTTAACCAATCACTATGACGGAAATTCAACCTACGATTCTTTTTGAAGACGATTTCATTATCGCAATCAATAAACCTTCTGGAGTACTTGTACAAGCAGATAAGCAAGGGGAAAAAGGTCTTGCTCAAACGCTAGGAAAAAACCTAGGCCTTATTCATCGGTTGGATCGTCCAGCAAGTGGTATTTTGTTGCTTGCAAAGAAAAAATGGGCTTTAGCTAACCTTAACGAACAGTTTAAGGAGCGGCAAGTCATCAAAAAATATTGGGCAGTGGTGCAGCATAAACCCGAAAAGGAAAGCGGTCGTCTGAAACACTTTTTGCGTAAAAATCAAGAAAAAAACCTGAGCTTTGCTTTTGATAAACCGCTGCATCATACACAAGAAGCTGTACTAGAATATCGGTTTCTCGAAAGCATTGAACGTTATCATTTGCTTGAAATTGATTTAAAAACAGGTCGGCACCATCAAATCCGCGCTCAACTTAAGGCCATCGGATCTCCTATAAAGGGTGATGTAAAATATGGTTTTCGTAGAGGAAATCGGGATCGTTCTATTCATTTACATGCTTGTTCTCTCCAGTTTTCCCATCCAGAATCTGGCGAATCCATGACCTTGAAAGCTCCTCCTCCTGAAGACATCGTTTGGAAGGCCTTTAAGGCCATTCAGTAAAAATAAAGGGTGTTTTCGGCTTGTTATTTGTAGAAAAGGCAAAGGATGCATAAAAAAGAAGGGGAAGACAATTTCCCACTTAGTTTATCGTTTTGGTTTGTAGTTTACCTTTGCTTAAAAACACCTTAACATGAAAAATAGCCTGTTTTTACTAGTTCTTCTCCTTGCCTTTTCGGCTTGTGATAAGGAAAAAAATAATACCCCAGAAGGCCCTTTCCTAGAGTTTAAATTTAAGTTCGATGAGACGCAAGATCGGTTGAATAGTTTTGGGCTACCTTCCACAATTCCTAGTGGTCATGCAGCACAAACGCCATCATTTAATAGTATGAGTGCGCATTTTATAGAATTAGCGCCTTCTTTGCTTACGCCTTTGGCAGGTGGAGAAGAAGTTTATAAAGGAGAAGAAACCAATGCTGGGGGCGAAAATGCGATTAACTTTGATCGCGCACTAGTAGAAGATGAAGATATTGTCTTTTATAGAATTCCTTTGAAGGATGTTACGCCTGACACTTATAATCATATCAGAGTTTCAGTAGCTTATCAAAATTATGATGTACGCTACAACATTAAGAATATTCCAGCAGTTGGAGATTTGAATGATCAAAACGGAACAATAGCTTCTTTCGTTGGTTTCAATACTTACATTACTTCATTGACTCCGAAAACAAGAACGAAAGTGGTCAATGACGATAAAAAACAAGGCTACTGGGCTTTTGAAACGGATCTTTCGGCTCCTTTTGAATCCTTTAATCAATTGGTAGACGGCGAAGCTCCTGAAGGTTCTACTACGGTTGTGAATCCTTTTAGTGATGAAATTCCTGATGGTTCTTGTGTCGTAGGAGGTAGTTTCAATCAACCCTTGGTAATAACAGGAGACGAAACGGAAAACATAACGGTAACGCTTTCTTTTTCAAGCAATCAGAGTTTTGAGTGGGTAGACACCAACAACAACGGAGAATGGGATATGGATGCTTCTGGTGCTAGCCTTGAACCAGTTGTCGATATGGGACTAAGAGGATTAAAGGGTTTGGTAGAGTAAAAACGATTTTTTATAAACATATTGAAAAGCTCAAGCAAATGCATTTTGCTTGAGCTTTTTTGATAGCAAGAATCAAAAGAGGAAGAGCATTACATTCTTCCTCCTAGTGGTACTTCTCAAAAACCATGGATGGTTTAGGCGAGGCTTAATTCAAGCAAAAATCCAGATTTGTCGTATCAAAGGGGATCTCAGACGTTATGCGGATTTGATATTTTCCTGCGGGCAAATTAGATGTAGGTAAGCTCACATAGCTCATGTCTTCTAAACTTAGGAGAGAAGACTCATAAACGGAACAGTTACTAGCATTAAAGATGAAAACCCTTGCTTGAATAGTACCCGTTATTGAAATAGCCATGTCAGCTTTCAATTGGATAATGTCAATTACAATACCGGAGCCTTCACAGTTTTCCTCTGCAAAGACAGTAGTCGTAGAAAAAGAAGAAAGGAATAAACACAAAACAAACAAGTACGAAAAATTATTATTGTTTTTCATGATAATGGATTTGGTATGTACAACACAAAACCATTAACCGCAGTAATTGAGGTGTTTGAAAGTACTCAGTTTTTTACTGACCATAAGTTCTAGGATTATCCACCAAAAAGAAGGGGAATAACAACTAGGTGTTAGAAAAAAAGTCTTTTTTTTGTCAGAAAAAAGTGGCATCTTTGCAATACAATAGGATTAAGCCACCAATTACGTTGGTTTAAGATTTTATGTTGGCCTTACCTGGAACGTAAGGCCTTCTTTTGTTAGAAAATAGTGTTCGAAACATTGCGGTAGCTACACCGCACAGGGCTTTTGGATTTTAAAACTAGTCGAGTGTACCTAGGTATACCCAACAGGAAACTTCAAATAATTCATTGAAATGCGGTTTTATAAGATGGAAGCTCTATGCCTCATTAGCGAGAGCTTTTTATTTGGTTAAAGTATTTATGAAAGTCTGGGCAGTACACGATCCTTATTTTATTCTAAGCTCAACCTCTTTATTAAATGAATATACCTGAAAAAGAGGAATGGTTAGCATCAAAAGCAAGTTTTAATATAATTTTAAGAATTCAACCCGTTTTAAATACTATGCAAAGAACGGTTAATATCAGCAAACATTCCAGTAAAAAAAATAGATTTTAACCTCCCTAGTATTTTGTACAACCTAATCCCTATTTCTAGCAATATCTTTTGGTAGATTGAATGACAAGTCTTTCTTTGTATACATTCTACATTAGTACTAGAGGATATTATTTAGCATTTTTCACAATTCTGAAAAAAAAGATTGAAACTTTGTATAGCTATAGCCTTCTATATACAAGAGTCCTAAATAGACGAGATTTATAAACGACGGAGAACTATTTTTTTGATCAAAACCGAAAAAATAAATCCCCAAAAACAACATGTTGCTGTTTATGAATAAGTTACATGCGACTAAAACCAAAAAAAGGATGAAGAAAATTAATTCTTCACCCTTTGGTCAACGTTTCTTCTCTAGAGAAAACGTCGAAAATTTTTACCCTACTGAATAACAACTTTTTTAGACAGCAACTCTTCATCATAACGCAGTTGAACCAAGTAAACGCCTTTTGCTACGTCTTTCAAGATGATTTCCTTGTTATATCCATCTCCAATAGTATTCAGACGCTCTTGATAAATAACTTTACCCAATAAATCTACTACAGTAAAATCTGCTTCTTGCTGTTGCAAACCATTTATCCTAAGGGTAAAGTGTCCATTATTTGGATTTGGGCTAATCGAAAGTTTATTATCTCTAGTAATATCAATGTCTTCCGTTGCTACAATCATACAATCTCCTCCTTGGGGTACAGCCTCTAAATCTCCTATCGTGAATTGGTAGTATACTTCAGAACCAAAATCTGTTTGGAAGGTCTTAATGGGTTGACCTGTAGCATATTTTAAACGAAGAGAGCCCACTCCTGCGCCTTGATTGTTCCACCAGTATAATCCTTGGCCTCCAGAATCCCAAAGGCGGAAGGTATAGCATCCTGGGTCAAGATTAAACGTGTCAGAGTATTGAGTGCTAGGGCTTAAAGAGCCTTCCGCTCTTTCCATTATTAAACTCCCCTCAGAATCCGTCAAGGTATAGCTATTCTCGTTGGCTTGGTTGTTCGTCAATAACTCCCAAACAATCGGTCCATTGTATTTTGGTGTAACTTCAAATGCAGAAGAAAGTGTATTGTTCCAAGCATAATCATCAGCACTACCATTTACGGCTGAAATACTGACTTCAAAAACAGGATTTGTAGGATCTAAATCCGCCCAAGAGGGGGTCGGCAATTCGATTTCAGCTTCTTCGAAAGTAGGAAGAGTTCCGAACCAAGTATAGGCACAAGAAGCACCACCCTCTACACCATAAGTAAAAGTAATCGAGGTTGCAGTCGTTGCACCTGTATTTCGTACTTTGATTTTTGGATTGCCACAAATAGGATTGTGCCGGCTATAAGGATCTTGCATAGAAGGCGAAAGAATATCCACGAGTTCAACATCTCGATTGAAATTCATAGCACCATAATGCACTAATTGTACATCATAAATATAATAGGGTGCTTGATCGCCGCTCCAAGTATAGTTTTGAATATTCAAATCTAATTGAGCATCCGTTCCCGGAGTCAAAAAAGGTGTTAATTCATGTTCATGCAAATTGGATTTATCACCAGGGCACCAATCTGCTCGATTGTAAATCCATGTTCCTCCTTGAGGATAGATTGGATTCAAGCCACAATCACCTCTCCACATCAAAGCGCTACCCACCTCAAAACCATTGACTTTGAAAGCATAAGAACGTTCACAAAACTCTGCACAGCCTGTATTGTTATCAAACCCATGACCTGTTATGCTAATTCGCACTTTTGTTTGTTCAGCATTAGCGGGAATACTGACGTCTTTGAAGGGGAAATTGCTAATATCAAAAGAAACAGGCGTATTGTAATTGTCTCTTCCTCTATAAAGATTATCAATAGCAATAATATCTCTAGGAGGAGTTCCTTCTATAAATTCAAATCGCAAGCTAATGCTAAAGCCATCTGACCAACCATCATAAAAGGCACGAACTTGAACAGAATCCATCAGCCTTGGCGCAAAATCGGTTACATCAAAAGCATAGGTGTGCGACCAACTGTTGTCAAATCCATTCGCCCCATCTGCCATATAGCCCCCGTAAGGCGTGATGACACGACCCAATTCAAGGTTTTGGGTACCATCAGAAGGATCGGGGACTAGGAAAACCTGTGTCGTGTAGTCCCAGTCACTACAACCATTGGAGGAACACCCTAAGGTATAAAACATCGTGATTTTACGGTACGATTTGCTACCATCAGGAAAATAGCCCATTTGATTATAGTTTTCATTCCACACCATATCTACGGCATCATGAACGTAAATATTCGTAGTATCACCCTCTGCCGCTAGGCTAAATTGAGGTGATAACAAGCAGAGAATCAAAAAGACACATAGGGGCTTGAATACGTAGAAATAAAATTTCATAAGTAGAGGAATTGGTATTTAATGAATAGGATTAAATAAAGGTAAGAATTAATTATCTGATCAATCTCGCTTTAGCCCGAAAAAGTCTATATTCGCTTTATACAGCGAAGCTGTTAAATCACGAATTAGGCGCATCCCTCAAAATTAGTGGTGCTGCTCATAAGTAATGATGTCTACTGAAAAGTCAAAGGAATAAGCAACTTTAATTCAAGTCCAAAAATGTACCTTGTAAAATTTCATACATCATAAATGACTCGTAATTCGTCATTCGTCATTCATAATTAAACAACATGTAAAATGGAAGCCAATATATTGACCCCCTCCTTTATTCTAACGATGGTACTCGGCTATTTTGCCCTACTTATGGTTGTTTCCTATCTAACTGGAAAAGAAGCAGATAATGCCGATTTTTTCCTAGCCAATCGCCAATCTCCTTGGTATTTGGTTGCTTTTGGGATGATTGGGGCTTCTTTGTCTGGAGTAACGTTTATTTCTATCCCAGGTGTTGTTGGGGCGGGGAAGGCGAATATGGATTTCTCGTACATGCAAATGGTCTTCGGCTATTTGGTGGGTTATTTGGTCATTGCCACGGTGTTGATGCCCATTTACTATAAGTTGAATTTGACGTCCATTTATGGTTATTTAGAAAAACGATTTGGCACGATGTCTTACAAAACGGGCGCGGGGTTCTTCTTGCTTTCGCGTACTATTGGAGCATCTTTTCGCTTGTACTTGGTCGCTATTGTCTTGCAAAAATTCGTTATGGATTCCTTTGGTGCTCCTTTTTGGGTGACGGTCTTGCTGACCATTTTCCTTATCTGGATTTATACCTTCCGTGGAGGTATCAAGACGATAGTTTGGACGGATACCCTTCAGACCTTCTGTATGTTGGCCGCTGTGGGTTTGACGGTGGTGGCGATTGCTAGTAATTTAGGTGTTGGTATTACGGAAATTCCTAGCTTAGTAAGTGGTAGTGAGTATTCTCAAATGTTCTTCTTTGAAGGTGGATGGAATGATCCCAACAACTTCTTTAAGCAATTTATCAGTGGTGCCTTTATCGCTTTGGTAATGACGGGCTTAGACCAAGATATGATGCAAAAAAACTTGAGCTGTCGTACCTTAGGAGATGCGCAGAAAAATATGTTTTGGTTCAGTATTATCCTAGTCTTTGCCAACTTACTTTTCCTTTCATTGGGCGCTCTATTATACATGTATGCGAATAAAAATGGAATAGAAATTCCTGCTAAAACGGATCAATTGTTTCCAACCATTGCATTGCAATATCTATCTCCTGCCGTAGGCATTTTCTTTGTCTTAGGCTTGATAGCCGCAGCATATTCTAGTGCAGATTCAGCATTGACTTCTTTGACGACTTCGTTTTGTGTTGATTTTCTTGGCTTTGAAAAAGAGGAAAAGGATGTGGAAACAGATGGAGGAGCGACCGTACTTGATAAACCTAAGAAAAAAGTGTTGATTCATACCAAAGATCGTAAGCAAACACGATTTTTAGTACACATCAGTTTCTCTGCTTTGCTATTCTTAGTCATTATGGCATTCTGGTTTGTGAATGATGATGCCGTCATTACGCAAGTTTTCCTTGCTGCGGGCTTTACTTATGGGCCTTTGCTTGGGTTGTTTGCCTTTGGAATATTGACCAAACGCAAAATAAAAGATCATTTAGTACTAGGAATCTGTCTAGCAGCCCCCATCCTCTCCTTTTTCTTAAATAAATACTCGGATGTATTATTTAGTGGGCTAAAATTTGGTTTCCTTATTCTTTTGGTCAATGGATTCCTGACGTTCCTTGGATTATACTTGATTTCGGATGAGGGTTTGGGAGAAGAGGAGCTTTCCTAGCGGTATTTGATAAAAAAATATGATGTAAGATGTATGAAACATTCATTGCGTAAGTTTTTATTTGCTAGCAAATAAGAACCATCATACTTCATAAATCTTACATCGTATTTTGAAGAGTGGCCTCAAACTTATTACCCTTAGGCCGAACCCTTCCCTAGGGGATGGGGAATTTCTACGGAAATAGAAGTTCCGCGCCCCAGCTCCGTATCAATATTTAATTTTCCTTTCAGATCGAACGCTCTGGACTCTACGTTTTTAAGTCCCATTCCCACTCTTTTTCTTTTCTTATTCGGATCGAAGCCAACGCCATTATCTTCTACTTTAACGACGATGTCGGCAGTGCTTCTATTGATAAAAATACCAATTTTTGTGGCTTTTGCATGTTTGAGTGCGTTGCTAACAAGCTCTTGAACAATGCGATATATCTTTACTTCTAGGATGTGGTCTAAGCGTTCTTCTAAGCCTTTTGCTTTTACCTCAATATTCATTTGATTGGCATTTTGGATAGTTTCTGCCAACGCATCTAACTCTGCCTTCAAACCAAAATTGGTCAAAACACCGGATTGCATATCGTAAGCAATTCGTCGAACCTCTTGACTTGCATTATCTAATAAATCATTCGCCATTTTCATTCGAGACTGTTGTTCCGTATTCAATTCTCCTTTTTTGGGCATAGCAGAATTAAAATACAAGCGAATGGTGGCCAACATACTCCCTAGTCGATCATGTAAATCTTGAGCAATTCGGCGCCGTTCATTGTCTTGACCTTCCAATTTGGCATAAGTAGAGGTAAGTTCTAACTCATTGAGGAGGTTATCCATTTTTTCCCTAGCAATTTCTTCCTTTTGAAGAGCAATTTTTTCCCCGTTTTCTGCTAGTAATCGTCGTTGTTGATTGCGATATGCAAGCAGCAGAGCAAAAATCAAGACAAATGCTAGTAAAGAAAGAGCGGCAAGACTTCGTGCTTTTAGTTTTTCCCGATTTGCAGCCGCTAGCTCCAACTGGCGATCTTTTTCTTTGATTTCCAACTTTTTGCGTTCATCCTCATAATTCAATTTCGTGTTCATTGCATCCCTATAAGCCGTATGGAGACTATCGCGAAAATCATTGTGGCGAACATTCATTTTAAAGGCCATATTGTATTGCCCTAGCTTCCCATACGTTTCTGAAAGGGAAGAATAGACTTCACTTTTAAGCAGTAAATCAGGAACTTCTTCTAGCAGTACTTGACTGTTTTTTAGGTATTTAAGCGCTTTTTGGTGCTCATCCTTTTTTATGTAAATCAAACCAATATCGTGGTTGACTTCTGCCAATTCAGATTTACTTTGTAATTCTGTAAGTTTCTTTAAGCTCGTGAGGTAGTTTTCAAGCGCTTTTTCATATTGCTTTTGCTCTCGATAAATATCTCCACGTCCTCTAAGCACCAGCATTAAATCAGAAATTTCAAGCGCATTTCTATAATTATGCGCTTTTTCAAAATATTCTAGCGCTATTTCATGATCTGTTGCATACATTCCAAGATTGATATAACAACGACCCATTCCTTTTTGATCTTGGTATTCCTCAAATATGGCTAAGCTTTTTTTCTGGTATTCATTCGCTTTCTCATTGTTTCCCAGTTTTCTGTAGAGGTTGGTCAAGTTTTGCATAGAGCGGGCTTTGCCTAGGCCGTCCTTAAATTTTTCTCGCACAAGAATACCCCTATCAATATGTCGAATCGCTTCTTCATAATCTCCTAGGTTTTTGTAAACAGCCCCTAAGTTATTCAAAAGAATAGCTTCCAACTTCACAGGAGGCGTTCCTTCAAGTGTACTTAGTCCTTGTTGATAATAATCTTTGGCTTTGTGAAAATCTCCTAGACGCTTTTGTACAATACCCAAGTTATTGTAAGTACTTGCAACATCCCTAGGAGAAGACGCCCGTTTCCTGATTTCTAAAGCTTTAAGGTAATATTCTTCTGCTAGCGGATAGTCTCCCTTTTTTTGGGAAAGAAGACCAATCATATTTAGACTAGTAGCTTCTCCTTGTTTATAATTTAATTTTGCAGCAAGGACTTGTGCTTTTGTGGCATAGACAGCAGCTTTATCACTATCAGTATCCCTTAATTCAAAGGCTAAGGCATTTAAGGTTTTTACCCTGCTTGTATCGTTCTTTTGAACATCTAGGAGGAGTGCCAAACTATCAGATATAGGACTATCTGCAAGGCAGGATACTGAAGAAAATGTAAAAAATAATATAACGGCAATTGTAAATTTCACGCTCCATTTTTTTGGGTGAATTAAGCTCATAGTACCGAATATTAGCTTCTGGAAAACGGAATAGAACTAAAAAAAGCTAGTAAAAGTTACATCGAATATCTCTATTCGCCAAATAATTGAGTGAATAAGTGTGGTAAAACGTTCATTATTTGGAAATAAGTGTGCTTTTTAGGCTATAGGGAGAAGGGTTTGGTACTTAAGGCTGACTTAAAAATACGAATAATATGGAGAAGAAGTGATTTGTGGCTAATTCTAAAAAAAACAGGTATGTAAGATTCGTTTTGTTCTACATGCCTAAACAAAACGAATTTTACATACCTAAAGAAGCATTTCCATAGAAATAGTCGACTCGTGCAAAATACAACTATTCTACTGCTTTTACTCAAAAATAACTACGGACTAATGGGGCAAGAACAAGACCTTATTATGCCTTAGAAGATCCCTCATCTGAATCGGCATCACCACCACGAGACTTTAGCGTGTTTTGTGGCTGACTTTTAGTAGGGGAAGTTTCTGTAGTTGAAGTAAGTGTTGTTGAAGTTAAATCGAGCGTTTTCATAGTGTCGTGTTTTTAAGCAATGAAAAAATGGAGTCATTGGAGAGCTGGTCTAACATTTATTTTTGGTGAAGAAAAAAGATAAAGGTTAAACCAGCTCTAAAGTGTCTCTAGTGTTAATGTTGTCAAGTGTACTACAAATATCTACCTTTTGGCGGGATTAAAAAATAGGTAAAAATACCCCTTTTTCAACCGCGTAGTATTGCTTGATGCTAAACCAAAACACACATAAACCTGTCAAACAATGCCTTATGTTGGTTTTATCTTAGTTTGCTCATTCAAAAAAATTATCCAGTTATTTTCCAAAAGAACAAAGAAGCCCAGCGGTAAGTACCACTGGGCAAAATGAGGGCTGATAAAGAGCAAAGTTTATTTCTTAAACGTGTATTTTAGAGACTTGACACTACGACTACCTTCTGAAGCAAATGGGTTCCGTCTGCGGTCATCCCTTTTACAAAATATATTCCTTCAGGAATATTCGTGACGTCGAAAGACCAAGCATTACCGTCTTGTTTTCCTTCAAACAATGTTTTTACTCTTTTTCCATCTATGCTGTATAGCGCTAAGTTCAAAACAGCAGCGGCATCGTCTTCAATTCGTACATTTACACTCCCGATGGCAGGATTTGGAAATACTTGCAAATTTTCTTCTTGGTTAAGAATTAACCTCTTAGGCGTTATGGGGTCATGCATTAAGCTGGAAGCAATCCTTACATTACTAGGCGAAATCGTAGGAAAATAAGCCTGAGAACAGTGATTCCCTACAACATCAGTATAAGCAATGACTTCAAAGTCACTTGTAAAGTTATAAAGATCATTGGAGCAGGAGGTTTCTACCTGTTGGAAGAGAGCATTGGCGGCAAACTCTATGTGTAAGAAATCCTCTAAGTAAGCAAGCCCTAGGTCATTTGCATGAATAGAAAAGACATCCCCAGTGTTTAAGCCCATAAAAACACCTAATAATGCTCCTTGGTTTCCATTCAACACTATAGCATCTGCATATTCTAATCCATTATACTGCAATACTACAGACTCTAAGCCGACATAACATTCACATATGGGAGCTTCTTCTTCACAAGTATAACCCTCCATATCTTCGTAGGCAACCACCCTAAAGTCACCAAACGTTTCCCCTTGAATTTCCTCTGTACAAGAGGTATTTATAACGAGCTCTGTTGTATCATTGACGTATAGGTAAGTATCTCCTGCTAGTTTAAGTTTTCCTGCATAAGCACTAGAAAAGGAAACAATATCTCCTGGATGAACGTTTTTATAGGCTTCTAGCGGAATCTCAAAATTTTCTTTCTTATACCCAACAATTTTGGCGGTAGTTGTTCCTTGGTATACTAGAGAAATAGAAACCATACCATCGTTACAATCACAACCATAGATGGGCGTACTCCCGCAATTTGAAGAAGTAATCATTGTATTGCAATCCCCGAGCGTATATCCTTTATTCAGTTTTCTAGCAATTCTATCCGTACGAACACACCTCGTCGAAGGTATACTTTCATTGTCGCACATCGTAACCTTATTATTAGCACAGCTAATATCCACAATTTCAACGGTATGATTGTGTGTTTCTATAGTCCCATAAGCATCAGTCACCGTCACTCCATAAATACTTGTTGTCGTAGGAGTTACTAGTATTTCTGAAGAGGTTTCTCCCGTACTCCAAAGGTAAGTAAAAGGAGCCGTACCATTTATCACTTCTGCCCGAATAGTCGCTCGATTAGAGTTTGAAAAACCAAGCGCTAAGGTCTGATCGTCACAAACCGTAGAAGCAAATGTTGGGTTTCCATTGTCCTTGACATAAACAACATCATAGTGGTAGTTATTCAAGGAGTCATTGTCGATTAATGGCGGTGGCAATAATGGCCAAATAATGACTATGATATTTTGCTCCGTATCAAAATGAGCGGGATCTGCAATTATCGTCCTAGAAAATGAGAAGGTTTCATTCGGAAGGAGAACCACATTATTGAAATTATCTTGAATGTAGTCTCCATCAAAAGGAATTTGAGAAATATTAGGATTCACTGTTTCCAGCATCATCCCTATATCAACAGGCAACGTAGTTGTTCCATTATTCCTAAGCGTACCACTTATCTCAAAGGGACTACCAATGACAATGGTGTCGTCTATTTGGAAATTGAGAAATTCAATATCTGTTTGTCCCTTAGCTTGGTTCCAAGGAACCACAGCCCCTAAGAAAATCAAAAATAGAACCCGATAGAATGTCGTGTAAATTAACTGCTTCATATTCCCTGTTGTTATAATTTATCTTCTAGAAAAACGATTACGAGATGGTTGTTATAGACATAAAAATCCTATCCCTCATAAACCTGGAGAACTCCAGTGGAAGAAGGAAAAAGCGAGTTTTTCTTGTAGGCTAGTGCATACTTCATACCATTCAGGCTATAGAGAATAAAATCAATTTGATTGAAAATCAGTAAACTATAACAAAAATACTTGTTCTAAAATTTACTTATCAATCGACATGCTTCTTTTAGCTCAAATGATTAAAATATGTTTTCGGTTTGTTCGTTGCTAGAAGTATTCAGGTCTAAATGAATATCCCTTACCATAGGAAGGCCTGCACTGCAATTAAGCAGAATACAGTTTTAACGTCAAGAGTATATTCGGTCTTCTATTAATGCGGCTTATTTTACAAATATACAGGCGTTTTTTCACAAATGCTTAGACACAACCATTTTTTATTACAAATTTATTATGCTGTATACTAACTTATAATGGTTTGTTCAAAACATGCTTTGTTTTAGGCTGTTTTTAAATGAACTACACCTGAAATAAACTGAATTCTTTATTTTTTTATTTTTAAGAAAAATAAAGAGTGAGGCCACTCCGAAAAGGCTCTTCTTCAAAATATGATGTAAAAATTAAGAAGTATAATGTTTATTATTTTCTAGCAAATAATAATTTACGCAATAAGAGTTTCATGCATCTTACATCATAAATCGTATTTTTTCATTAATTTCTACTTTTCGGCGTAAACTCAACAGTACCTCAAATTTTTCGCATCTAGAGGTTCAACCCATAAAACAAGATTAGTCGTCTTTCGGGACACTTCCAACTCACAATTCTCTGAAAAACCGTATCTTTACCGTATGAAAAAGCTACCAATCGGATTACAAGATTTTAGAGAGCTACGTAAAGGGAATTATCTATACGTGGATAAAACTCAACATCTTTATGAGTTGGTGAATAACGGCAAATACTATTTCCTTTCTCGTCCAAGAAGATTTGGAAAGTCCTTAATGGTTTCTACCCTTAAGTACTTGTATCGTGCAGAACAAGAAGCTTTTAAAGGCTTATGGATTGAAGATAAATGGGATTGGAACAAGCAACATCCTGTATTGCATTTTAGCTTTAGCTTGATGGATTATCAAGGCTTGGGCTTGGAGATGGCCTTGTTAGAATTGATTCATGAACAGGCTGATAATTATGCTATTAAGTTAAAAAAGAAAACCCTAAAAGGATGCTTCCAAGAGTTGCTAAAAAAACTATCTAAAAAGGGGAACGTTGTTTTATTGATTGATGAATACGACAAACCGATAATTGATTATCTCGGAGATGAAAACAATCGCATTATCAAGCATCAATCTATTTTGAAAAGTTTCTACTCCATCATTAAAGATAATGATGCTTACCTAGAATTTCTATTTATTACGGGTATTTCTAAGTTTAGTAAAGTTGGCGTCTTCTCTGATCTAAACAACTTAGAAGACCTAACCTTTGACCCCAACTTTTCCTCTGGAATGGGCTATACGCAGGAAGAGATAGAACACTATTTCGCTCCCTATTTATCGGATATTCAAGCCCGAAAAAACTTAGAAAAACCTGCCTTGTTCACAAAAATGAAGGATTGGTACAATGGCTATAGCTGGGATGGAGAAACTTTCGTTTACAACCCTTTTTCTATTTTAAATTTCATCAAGAAAAGGGGAAAATTTATGAATTATTGGTTTGAAACGGGCACCCCTTCTTTCTTAATTAAAATACTGAAAAACAACTTTTTCTACGATTTTGATGGTATTCAAAGTGGTATGACCGCTTTTAGTACTTATGACATAGAACACTTGGAAGAATTACCCCTACTTTTTCAAACTGGCTACTTGACTATCAAGGCGATGGATGAAGAACGAGACTTGTATACCCTTGCTTATCCCAATAAAGAAGTCAGACTCAGTATGCTGCAACATCTCGTCGGAGCCTTTAGCCATCGTGGTAGTGCCAAAAGTCGCTCCTTGGCGAATCAACTTGAACTTGCTTTTCAAAACGAAAATATTCCCTTGGTCATTTCTTTGATCAATACTTCTTTTGCTTCCATCCCCTACCCTATTTTCATCAAAGACAAGGAAGCTTATTACCATTCCGTCGTCTTTTTAATCTTTTACTACCTAGGGCAATACATTGAAAGCGAAGTAAATACTTCTATTGGGCGTATTGATGCAGTTTTGGAAACTGCTGCTAGTATTTATGTCATCGAGTTCAAATTGGACAAAACTGCGGAGGAAGCAATTGAACAAATTAAGACAAAAAACTACGCAACAAAATACCAACATAAAAACAAGATAATCAAATTGTTGGGAGTTAATTTTAGTAGTGAAACTAAGGCCGTGGAAAATTGGTTATTGGAGGATTTGTAAGTCAAAATAAGCTAATTTCATGTTGGAAACTATAGAACAGATTTACTTAACCAAAAAGGCCCTATAAATTTCAAAATATTCAAGAAAAAGTATACTTTTATTCCTTTCATAAACAAATTTTGAACTAAAGGATTATAGACAACATGAGCGATACACTTGTAACAAAGAAAGTGTTTTTCGACATCTCCATTGGAGGTGTAAAAGAAGGACGAATAGTCATTGGCTTATTCGGAGAAACGGTACCTAAAACGGTAAATAATTTCTATGCTTTGACCACCCACGAACAAGGCATCGGCTATAAAGGATCGATCTTCCACCGTGTCATCAAAGATTTCATGATGCAAGGTGGTGATTTTACCCACGGAAATGGAATGGGAGGAACGTCTATCTACGGTGATCGTTTTCCAGATGAAAACTTTAAACTGAATCATCTAGGCCCCGGTTGGCTTTCTATGTCTAATGCAGGGGCAGATACCAATGGTTCTCAGTTTTTTATAACTTTTACCAAAACACCCTGGCTTGATGGCAGGCATGTGGTCTTTGGTAAAGTACTAGAAGGGATGGATGTCGTTCGAAAAGTAGAAGATGAACATACAGATCGGCGTGACGTTCCTTATAATGAGGTAAAAATAATGGATTGTGGTGCCTTAGCACTAGAGGAGCCGTTTCTCCTAGAAACAGTAGCGTAAGAACGGATAATTCGCGTAAATCATTATGCTTTCTTGCAATCAAGAAGAAAAAAGCTCTTCTTGATTGCAATTTTGTTTTAAAATTCTTCTAAAAACTCGATTTGTGCTAGATTTTTCTTAGAAACACGCTCGTATAACTCGTAAATTAATCCATCTTTTAACCCCACACGAGGAACTAGCATATGATCACTACCCATATCTTCCATAACGCGGACATAGATTTCTGAAGCAGGCACGATGACATCCGCCCGGTCAGGGTTCATTTTTAGAATTGCCATGCGTTGGTCATAGGTAAATTCGCGAACATAAGCACGTAACCCCTTGAGTTCTGCTAGAGAAACGATTCTTCCAGAAGCCTTATTGGCTAACTTATAAAGCTTATTGATATTCCCCCCCGTACCAATACTCGTCACGCTTTTACCTTGATTTTCCTTACGGTTATGTATCCATTCAGCAATATGCCAAAAGGTTTTCGCTCTATCCTGTTCCGAAAGTTTTCTTACTGAACCAATCTTAAAAGATCGACTGTCTATCAGATATTTCCCGTTAAACAAATTCAATTCTGTACTTCCTCCTCCGACATCAATATGGATATATTGACGCCCATCTTCTAGGTTCGGTATGATAGCTTTATTCAAAATACGAGCCTCATCTTTTCCTGGAATAATAGCAATATTCACCCCTACAGTATCCTGAATGTACTGCCGAACCTCTTCACCATTCGCCGCTTCGCGCATGGCAGAAGTAGCGACAGCGCTGTAATGTTTTACTTCATAAAGCTCAATAAGCAATTTAAAGGTTTGCATCAGCTTAGCAAACTTTTCTTGAACTGCGGCAGAAATAGTTCCTTCCTTAAATACATCATGCCCTAAACGCAGGGGAAAACGCAAGTATTCTAATTTCTTAAAACTCACCAGATCATTGGTCTCAAATACATTAACTATCTGTAAACGAATGGCATTCGAGCCTATATCTATTGCTGCTAATTTCATGAATACAATTTGTAGCTGAAATTTTACTTAGAGCGATCTCTAAATCAAATCTATAAATGAACAAACAAAGATCTGATATTAAGTATAAACAACAAAAGGATCCTCCTTTTAATTATAAATTCAACCAAAACAATAACAAAAAACAACCTGCATAATTTATTTAAAAAGTAGCCTTTATAGTTCTTTAAAATAAAATTTTATTTTTTTTCAAAAAACGAAGTCACCTTTTGAAGTCAAAAAGTACTAATAGGCATAGTAGTTCTGAACTAAAAATAAAACCAATGGAGAAAATAGCACCAAAATATGATTTCGATACCCATTGGAAAGTCGCCATAAAAGATCTTTTTGAAGATTTTGTGGCGTTTTTCCTACCTGATCTTTATCCTTTGATAGATTTCAGCCAAGAACCCGAATTTATTGAACAGGAACTACATGAGATTTTACCAAAAGGGTATAAGGAAGGTAAAGCCTTTGGGGACAAAGTGGCTAAAGTAAGGCTAAAAAACGGTAGTAAACAACTGATTCTTATTCATATTGAAATTCAATCTAGCCATGATCCGCTATTTTTAGAACGAATGTTTACCTACTACTACCGTGTATTGGATAAGGAACAACTGCCTATTGTTGCCTTAGCCATTTATACCGATACCTTTGTCGCAAAGAACCACAACCGCTATGTTAGTCAGCATTTCAATACAAAAATCACTTACGAATTTCAAGCACATAAGGTTATTGATTATTCGGAAGAAGCCTTATTGGCATCCAACAATCCATTTGCCTTAGTCGTTCTTACATGCAAATACCTGAATAACTGTAAGAAAGACAGTTTAAAGCGCTTTACTTTCAAGGAAAAATTGATTATATTTGCTAGGGAACGGAATTATTCCATTCTACAAATTGTAAGTTTATTACGATTTATTGACCTTTTGATGATTTTACCAAGGGATTTACAATTCAAAACGAATGCATTAATTCGAGAAAAATTTCTACCTATGGAAACAACTAGAATCTTTAAAGACGACGACTATCATCTTTCCAATCTAATGCATGAAGCACTTTATGGCGAAACGTATGATGCTAAGCGAGAACGAGAATTTTTAGCGGCTGCTAAAATTTTTCTACAAAAAGGACTCAACCCAAAAGAAATAGCTGAAGCATTTAAATTACCTCTTGATAAAATCCTTAACCTCCTAAAAGATGGAAATGAAGAAAAATAATACTCGATCCTAGAAAAACGCCCTGCCTTCATGTCGAATTACCCAGTCAAGCAATACTCCTTGGAGTCAATCCTTTAATTAAAATTTCAATCCGATGAAAATTTTATTACCGTTGCTTGCTGTTTTTATCGTTAATTCGTTTTCTATTTATGCCCAATGCCCCACAGGAGAAGCAGAATTTCAAGTAAATATTGTCCCCGACAATTATTATCAAGAAACTTCTTGGGATCTTCAAGATGAAGCAGGAAATATCTTGTTCGGTGGTGATTTGAGCGATGGGAATCCTTATACTTTCTCTGCCTGTGTTCCTTCTGGAAATTGCCTCACGTTTACCATTTACGATTCTTTTGGAGACGGCATCTGTTGTAGTTTTGGTCAAGGAAATTATCAGGTTTTAATAGATGGAACTGTTATTGGTTCTGGTGGTGATTTTGATGACGAAGAAACGGTCTTAATTACTTGCCCTCCAGGGGCTTCCTGTGAAGATTCTTTTGATGCCATAGAAGGCAGTAACCTCCCTGCCCCCTTTTTGAATACCTGGTATGAATTCACCCCAAGTTTTACAGGACTTTATGAAATAAACACTTGCCTCCCTGGTAATTCTTGTGGAAATACAACCTTGTGGGTGTATGACTACTGTACGGGATTGATTTGGGATGACACGAATGAAGGCTCCATTGCCTATTCCGATGACAATTGTAGTGGTCTATTTTCTTCTTTAGATGTAGCACTCGTTGCAGGGCAAAACTATTATATTCGTATAAAGTACGATGCAGGTATCTGCCCAATAAGTAGTGTCGATTGGACATTGACGTACTTGGGGGCAATTACGGGGTGTATGGATCCTAATTCTTGCAATTATAACCCAACAGCTACCCAAGATGATGGCTCTTGTATTTATGAAGGCAATCCCAATTGCCCCAATGGGCCAGATTTGATCATCCTACAAGACGTCTTAGAAACTTCCTTAACCTTAGATTACTTACCTAATAATGATGCTTGCTTGATTCAAGAAGGTTGCGTCAGTGGTTATGGTACAAGGGAAGTCATTCGATTTACAACTCATATCAAAAATATTGGAGAATCAGATTTTTATATTGGGGAGCCTCCTTTAAGTACATCAGAACCGAGTACGCAATGGGAATGGGATCCTTGCCATAACCATTGGCACTACGAAGGTTACGCAGAGTACTTATTGTACAACATGAATGATGGAACGGAATTACCCATTGGATTTAAAAATGGTTTCTGCGTCATGGACTTAGAGTGTAACGATGGAGGAAGCCCCAAATATAACTGCGGTAATCAAGGCATTACTAGCAAATGTGGCGACATATACGACTCTAGCCTTCAATGTCAATGGATAGATATAACCAATTTGGATCCTGGCCAATACATGCTAGTTGTTCGGGTAAACTGGGATTTTTCTCCTGATGCTCTTGGAAGAATAGAAACAGATTTTGACAATAACTGGGGACAAGTTTGCTTGGATATCACTAGAGATTCAACGACAGGAAACGCCGCCTTTTCTGTCTTGCCTATTTGTGATCCCTATACCGACTGCTTGGGTAACCTCTATGGAAATGCGCAATATGACTGTAATAATGTTTGTGCCGGCAGTTCTTTACAAGGCGATATTTTTGTAGATACCTTACGAAGCTTGGCCGATCTTAATGTTTATTTAGACGAATGCTTATTGGATACTATTTCCGCCACCTCTTGCTTAGATTTGAATGATGATGGTGAAATTACCGTTACAGATGCTACGCTCCTATTCGACTGTCTCCTCCACGGTACCGGCCCCGTGCCCGGCACACACCAGCATACGCCCTGCGTTTACCCATACGCCGTACAAAACCCTACGGACGAAGTTACCCTCAAGCTAGGGGCTTTAAGTCTAGACGATTCCTTTGTCGATATCTTAATAAAAAATCCAACGGGTCGCGTTCTTTCCTTCGAATTTGACCTTTCTGGCCTTGATATCAATTACATTATCAATCTCGCACCCAATTATTCACCCAATTACCAACATGCTGATGGTGAAATCATTGGGCTTCCTTACGATGAAGTTAGCCTCGACAAAAACTTTGATTTTATTCCCTTCATGCGTGTATTTTTCACTTCGATGACGGACAATGAAATTTGTATTTCGAACATTACTGATTTTGTAAATTCTAACTACGAAGAAATGGTACACAGCATAGATCCTACTTGTCTTTCCCCTACTTTCGTAGCCTTAGAAGAGTCTTCAGTTAATCCTTTCCTTGCTAAGGTCATTCCAAACCCAGCGGCAAAATCAGCAACCTTATTTTTTGAGAACAATTCTAATCGGACCATAGCATTAGATATACTAGACATCACAGGTCAACAAATCCTCACTTTTCCTGCTATTACCACTAGGGAAGTTCTTCTTCCCTTAAAAGAATTGCCCTCAGGCATCTACATCTTTAGGCTAAATGATGGGGAAAAAATGGGTAGTGGAAAATTTGTGGTACAAAATTAGTGCGCAATAAAGAATACCCTTATTTTTTTCAATTCTCCCAAAAACACTTACAAACCTTCGGCGTCTTTATTTCGTTACGTCAAAGCCTATATTAGGTTTATAACATACCATGACGATAACATGATTTAAATAAATTATCACCAGATTTTGGTCAAAAAGAGAATCAAAATGGCCATTGGGGTAATTTTACTTAATCCTTGAGTATATTTGCACAAGGAAAATAGACCCACAACAGATGTACGACATTATACTAAGTTTTATTACTGCATTTATGATTACTTACTTGGCTATCCCTTCGATAATTAAGATAGCTGAAGTAAAACATCTCTTTGATGAACCAGGAGAACGTACCTCGCATAGTTCGAGCGTACCCACCTTGGGCGGGCTTGCTATATTTGCAGGGCTCATATTTTCGGTTACTTTTTGGACACCTTTTGTAGTCTTTAACGAACTACAATATATTTTATGTGCGCTGATAATTATGTTCTTAATTGGTGCAAAAGATGACATTGTCCCCTTGACCCCCTCCAAAAAATTTATGGGTCAAATCTTAGCCACGTTCATCCTTGTCTTCAAGGCTAATGTAAAAATCACGAGCCTCTACGGCATCTTTGGAATCACGACTTTACCAGAGTTTGTAGCCATTCCATTGTCTATTTTCTCCATTATCGTTATCATCAACTCCATCAACCTCATAGACGGGATTAATGGCCTTTCTGCTAGTATTGGTATTATTGTTACCTGCTCCTTTGGATGGTGGTTTCTCCAAGTCAGTCATATAGAACTTGCGATCATTTGCTTCGCGCTTTCGGGCTCCCTAGTCGCTTTTTTAAAATACAACTTCACTCCAGCGAAAATATTTATGGGAGACACGGGTTCACTCATTGTAGGGCTAATCTGTGCTATCTTGGCCATTACCTTTATTGAAGCCAACAAAGGTCTAGAACATCCCTACGCTTTCAAAGCTGTACCAGCAGTAGCTATCGGCGTCCTGATCGTTCCTCTATATGATACCTTACGCGTATTTACCCTTAGAATTTTAAAAGGGAAATCTCCTTTCAGTCCAGACCGAAATCATATCCATCACTTGTTGATTGACATTGGGTTATCTCATATGCAAGCGACTAGTGTACTTGCCGTATTCAACATTCTTTTCATTGTTGCAGTTATTTTATTACAAGATCTAGGTTCCTTCTACCTATTGCTTGTTGTTCTTGCTTCGGCAACCGTATTGACGACCCTTCTCTACTACGCAGTCCAGAACAAAAAACGAAAAGCTGCTCAATGAATTATCTAGCAGTATTTATCGGCGGAGGGCTTGGCAGTATTTGCCGTTATGGCATTGCCAAACTCCTTGCCCCTTGGCAATTCACCTTTCCTTATGCAACCTTGATTGCCAACATATTAAGTTGCATTGTCCTAGGCATTTTTGTTGCTTTAGTTGCTAAAAATGCCATCCACGACACCATCCGTCTACTCATCATGGTCGGTTTTTGTGGGGGATTCAGTACCTTTTCTACCTTTACGAACGAGACCTTTCGTCTTTTTGAAACCGGAAACTTACTTTACGGCTTTACTAATGTGTTCCTTAGTCTAATTCTTTGTGTATTTTCCATATATTTGGGTGTTATTTTAGGAAATTCTATCTTCCTCGAAAAATAGGTTCATTTTGATCAAAATTTGAACCGATAGGAGAGTATGATTCTTAACAGCCCCTAAGCGTCTTTTTAAATAAATAAAGATTAAAAAGACTCCAAATACACGTCGCATCATGGAGATCACAAAAGAAATGCAAAGCCGGCTAGAGCTCTTAGAGAAAAAATTTGCCTCCTTAGGTCAAAGTATGGAGGCCTACTTGGACGGCCTTTTATATGCCGATTATTTAACCTATTGGGATTACATTCGGGTAGATACGCTTTTGAGTCTGCAACAACCACTTACGCCATTTCCTGACGAAAAAATCTTCATTCTCTACCATCAAATTACCGAATTATACTTCAAACTAATACGGAATGCGGTAGAACAACTACAAAAAGAAGAACAACTTAGTCCTCAACTTTTTAAGCGCCAAATTAAGCGAATTAACGGCTATTTCGAGCAGTTAATCAATTCCTTTGGAATTATGATCGAAGGAATGGACAAGGAGGAATTCTTGAAGTTTCGAATGAGTCTACTTCCTGCTAGCGGATTCCAATCTGCACAGTATCGAATGATTGAGATTATCAGCACGGATATGCCTTGCCTTGTACATTACCAAAGGAGAGAAGGCATTACGCCTGAAAACTCTATCCATGATTTATACCAAAACATCTACTGGAAATTTGGCGCAACAGAACTCGCTACAGGGAAAAAAACCTTGACCCTTAAGCAGTTTGAAGTAAAATATGGCGAACAATTAGTTCGTTTGGCACAAAAAGTAAAAGATTGCAATATTTGGCAACTCTACAAAAAATTGCCTAAAGAAGCGCAAGCAGACGAATCCATTATCCAAGCGTTGAAAGAACACGATATAAATGCCAATGTTTTATGGCCTCTATCCCACTATCGTTCTGCTGTTAAGCACTTAAATCGACAACCAGAAATTATCGCTGCCACAGGAGGAACCAACTGGCAACAATACTTACCCCCTAGAAATCAACGCATCATCTTCTACCCAGAGTTGTGGACAGAAGAAGAATTGGAAAATTGGGGGAAAAGTGTGCGATTTTAAATGTTGAAATGTGTTGGAATCTAGCTTCCTTTTAAAGCGTGAGTCTTCTGTCATAGGTTCTTCTACGAAACCACCTTCTCCGAGCTTACCAAGCTCCTCACCGCAAGATCAACACCACGAAGAAGCATATTCGCAGGAAGGGAAGGGTAGATCGTTTTATTTTTCTTTATTAAACTCGCTGCTATCTCTGTTGTAAAAGGTAAGTGAATGAAAAGCGCTTCAGCAGAATGTCGAGCCGCCCATTTCAAGGAAAGGTAGAAGATATGGTTACAAAGGTAGGTGCCGGCATGATTGGAGCGAACAGCGGGAATCCCTGCTTCACAAAGTTCCAAGGCTAGTTTTTCCGTATTGATGTGTGTGTGATAAGCACTGTTTTTGTGGCCATCTACGGCAAAATGCGTCTTCTCTCCCATCGGATCAAATCCAGCATTTATAGCAAAAGTCTCTAAACACATAGCCCCTCGCCTAGCATCTAGGCCCAAATTGAGGATAAGATCAGGGCGATATTCATCCAAAAGCTTTGGGTAACTAGCAGAAACGACTTCAAAATCCGATTTATAAATCGCCTTACGAAGTTGAATATCCGAACTTGGCAAAAACTCCTCAACCAACGATTCTGTAGGGTTTACAGGATGAGGTGAGAAGGCTTCGAAACCCGTGAGCAGTACTTTTGGATAGTTTGGCATAAGGCAGCGATTTTATTAGCAGAAGCTAATGATCTTTTTCTTTATGATTATCAGCGTTTCTAAGGGCAAAAAGAACAATTCATAATTTGTGATCCTGTTAGAAATCATTCCAAAACGCGTCACAAAAATAAGGACAAAAAACATAAACAAGTCCGAAAATATACATTTTATCTCAGAGAATGAAAAAAATAGGGCTCACTTTTTTACTATTTTAAAGATTGAGGCCACTCCAAAAAGACTCCTCTGCAAAAAAGGATGTGAGATTTATGAAGTATGATGTTTATTACTTGCTAACAAATATTAATTTACGCTAGGAAAATTTCACACATCTCACCTCATAAGTCGTATTTTTTCATTTATTCCTACTTTTCAAGAATATCAAGTAAAAAAAATTAAAAAGGTCGTATCGAACCAACTTTTTAAGGTCTTTCGAAAAACGCTTGCTAATTCGTTTTTGTAGCCAGAAATCCTTCTCTTAAAAAAAGCACCCTTTGTCTATCAACATTTTCAAGCGATAAGGAAGAAAATTCATCGCTACTTATTTATCAGTTCAACCACTTGTTCTTTTGATTTTCTGTATTTTTGCGCCATGAGTTTTCGAAACAAGGCACCAGAGCTACGAGAGATCACCAAAATCTCTCTACATGAACCCATTAGACATCAATTGGACAATGGGATTCCTTTGTACGAAGTACATATGGGAACACAAGCACTCCTAAAGCTCGATATTATTTTTTTTGCCGGACGCTGGTATGAGTCTCATCCCCTTGTAGCACGAGCTACAGCCCTGCTTCTAAAGGAAGGAACTCAACAAAAATCATCTGCCGAAATTGCAGAAATAGTTGATTTCTATGGTGGTTCCCTTAAAACAGGAGGAAATTTGGATACGGCCACGCTTTCCCTTTTTTGCCTAAACAAACACTTTGATAAACTCCTAACTCTTGTCCACGAAATCCTAACCAAACCCGTTTTTCCGCAAAAAGAATTAGACAATTACACTCGGACTGCCAAGATGAACTTGGAAATTGAGCAAACAAAAAACGACATTGTTGCCTATCGTGAAGTCACAGCAGCCATGTATGGCGATAATCATCCTTATGGTTATAACAGCACAGCGGCAGACTATGATCGACTCAAAAGAGAAGATTTAGTCAACCATTTTCACCAAAACTACCATGCAGGAAACTGCCAGATAATTTTAAGCGGCAAAACTTCTGAGACTCAAGTTCAACGTATCAACGGATTGTTAGGAAACAAATTTCCCCTTGGCGAAAAACGCTCTATTACACATGTTCCAACACCTTACCCCAATAAAAAAATAAAACTAACCATCCCGAATTCTGTCCAAACAGCCATTCGTATTGGTCGTGTTTTGCCTTCCAGAAAACATCCAGACTATTTTGGATTATTATTGCTTAACACCCTACTTGGTGGTTATTTTGGCTCCAGATTGATGAGCAACATCCGTGAAGACAAGGGCTATACTTACGGTATTTATTCTACTATCGACAATATGTTGTCCGGCAACTATTTTTACATTGCCACCGAAACGGGGAGCGAAGTCACAGCTCCCGCGCTAGAGGAAATTTACAAAGAGTTAAAGCGTCTTCGCGAAGAACCTGCTAGCTCAGAAGAGTTAGAAAAACTGCGCAATTACCTACTCGGCACCTTACTTACTAGCATGGATGGCCCTTTTAATATAGCTAGACTCGTAAAAACACTTGTTCTTGAAAATCTAAACCCTTCGTTTTTTCAAGACTTTATTCAAGCCATAAAAACCATTCAACCCAAAGATTTACAAGCTTTAGCTCAAAAATATTTACAAGAAGAAGACCTCTACGAAATCCTAGTAAGCTAAGCCCTAAGTTGGTTTCAGCCGAGAAGTACTACTGATATCCTTGTGGCACAGCATATCGGCAGAAGCCATTGTTAGCGAGACACATCGGCGACCATCATTAGTTGAAAAATTTTATCCAAAATAATCGGAACATTGGACAGAATAATTTGGTGACCCATATTTTCGATCCAAAGCGATTCTGCATTGGGAATGATTTGCGCACACTTTTCACCATGCTCGAAAGGAATCAACTTATCCAACTTTCCATGTATAATCAAAGTGGGTTGGCTTAAGACAGATAGGCTTTTGTATCTTCCTCCAGAGTTTTCGATAGCTGCTACTTGGCGATCCATAGCCTTTGGGTTATAACCTTTACGTTTTCTTAGGTTATACAACACTTCCCTAGCAACACCTATGGTATTCAATGGACTTTCAGGCTTTCCAAGTAAACGGTTTCGAACGGCCAAGTGATGCTTGATTATATTTTGCTCTGATTGAACAAAGTATTTCAGTCTCAACTTATACAAATCCCACAAAAATGACTTCGGAACCTTAGGCAAATCGGGATCTTCAACAAACCCAGAAGACATTACCGAAGACAAGGAAAGAACCCTATCAGGATATTGAATAGCCATGACCTGTGCAATCATTCCTCCCAAAGAAAGACCGATAACATGGGTATGTTTTACCCCCACAGCATTCAAGACAGCAAGACCGTCTCGCGCCATATCTTCCAACAAAAAAGGTTTGTCATCTTCCTCCATCCAATCCGACAGCCCCGTACATCGATTATCAAATCGTATGACTCGATACCCTGCATTTACAATAGGATCTATAAAGTGATTGCTCCAAGCTAAGGCATCCAAGGAAAGCCCCATGATCAACAGAACCGTTCCCCTCACCGTATCTTTGGGCATCCGCACTTCATACCAGATGTTTACATCATCGTTTTGTGCGATACCCGTCTTACCCTGCACTAATTCAGGTAGTTCTGTGCTAAACACTTCTTCAAGGACTTGTTCAGCATCCGAAGGAAGAGGAGGTGCCGTAAAGGATACATAACCCCAAATTAGGCCAAAAAATAGCAATAAACCAAGAATCACTTTACCTAATGATTTTTTCATCTGTTAATATCTTGAAAACAATTTTCTTAAAACAAGGATAACGAATCTCTAGGAAATCCGTGGGTTTGATCGATAATTACCATGAAGACTTTTCACGATATTTTTAAGTGGTAACAACATCTTTCACATTTACCTAATCAACACTGAAGAGCAATCCTCTCTAGTATTTTGTAGTGAAGCAAGCACAATTATTTGCCCCTAAGCTATAACCATCACCCAATTTAAGGTTTTTCGCTTTTTTATCCTGAATTATTCCAAAAGTATTCTTAAATCAATTTATGTTAAAGTTTTCATTTTTACTCAAAACGGAACAAAATGTGTTGACTAATTCAACTATTAGAAATAACTTGTAATTATCTAGTTCTACTCCTGCAATCCTCAGTACAGTTAATTAAAGCAAAAAACTTTCTAGTTTTAGTAAAACATTATAAACCTTGACAGTCTTTAAGATAAAGAAGTCAAGCCCTATCCCCTGTATTGATATTTTTTCATTCATCTACTTGGTAAAGATCTTTTCAGCAAGGTTTTTTTCCTTAGGGTTTCCTATTTCTTAAGGAGTTCATTTAATGGATACTTTAAATTTTTCTAAAAATTTGACTCCAATTCTGTGCTATTTTGAGTATTAGGGAATACCGTATTTAGATATATTGCTACTAGAGTTTCAACCAAGTAAAAAAACAATTTACAATGAACAATCACGTAAAGATGCTAGGCTATTTATGCCTATTTTCTATTTCTAGCCTACTATTTTTCAGTTGCGAAAAAGCATACCTAACACCAGATGCACCAGAAACTCAACAGGCGATCCAACCTTTGGAAAACACCCAGTATCAAAAAAAGGGAAATTCGATTTATTTGGGTGACCAAGTCACTCTAGGCAATGGTGAAATTCAAACTTTTGCAAGAATTTTACCCAATGGAAAACCAAAAGCGATTGGTGTACGTTTTTCAGAAGAAATGTTGGACAATCTACCCACATCACCTAGCGATATGAGCCATTGTTATGATACTAACGGCAATGGAACTTACGAAATGGACGAATGCTTTATGAGTCATGAACGAATATTGAATTTACCTCCTGAAATCCAAGCAATAACACCTTTCAAATGGGTTTTGATTAATTGGAATCCTTTTGGCCATATGCCAAATGGTGTCTATAATGTTCCTCATTTTGACATGCATTTTTATATACAGTCTTTAGAAGAGCGAAACAATATTGGTGTTGGGCCTTGTTTAAACTTAATGGATTGTGAAGATTTGCAAACCGCTCTAAATCCTATTCCTGCTCAATACATTTCCCCAGATTATTTCTACCCACCAGATGGCAGTACAGTAGAACCAGCAATGGGTGGCCACCTTGTTGATTTGCTTTCTCCTGAAATTTGCTGCATGGCACCTTTTACAAAAACCTTTATTTTCGGTGCATATGATGGCAAAATCACTTTTTATGAACCCATGATAACCAAGGCTTACTTAGAAGGCAAACCTAAGGAAAAAACGGCGATTCGAGTGCCGCAGGCTTGGGAGGAAAGTGGTTATTATCCTACTTCCTACAGCATTCGTTATCATAACAATGACGATACGTATACGGTAACTTTGGAAGACTTTGTTTATCGTACAGGCAGTTAGTGATTTATGCGATGATTTTCGCTAATGGATTCGACGATTACAAGCATCAACCCTAGTACAAGAGCAAGTTTTACCGTATTTATGGATTATTTTCTGTCCTTTGTGGTACTTGTAAAACCATAAACTTACACAAGCGAAAGCTGAAATCCCGTCCTTGTTTCTCTATGGTAAAGGGTAAAAAAATTAGGCGGCAATACGCTATTGCCGCCTAAAACTAGTGATCTAAAAATCGTCACAAAATAGTATACAAGGTTGGTAGAATTAAGAGATGTTCGTCTCATCTTAAACACTTTTCATTCTATATAATTATCATTTATTCTGCCTAAAGAATATCGGAAGCATCAACCATTGTATATACAAATATAAAGGAATACCCTTTTCATGTCAAGTAACTTTTTAATTTTTTTCATACCTTTTTAAACTCATGACATAAAACAAACGTAAGTGACAGTTCTTAGGCATTTGACTTTTTAACATCGTGAGTTAATTCCACCACAAACTCTTAGCACCTATCCTAATCGCTCAACACAAGTATCCAGCACCAGTTTAAGTTTCGAATCAAGATTCAACAAATTGAGTCCAGGAGTTTTTCCTTTTTCCAAACTTCCAATCTCCTTATCAAAACCAAGGGCTTTGGCTCCATTTAGGGTCGCCCATTTCAATAACGTCTCAAAAGAAAGATAAGATTGGAAGCGCTGAATGGTTTTCATTTCTTCCAAGATACTCAGCTGCCAGTTCGAAGTCAAGCTATCCGTTCCAATCGTCATTCGGGCATCGGTATCTAAAAATACTTGATAATTGGGCAATCGGTTTTCAATATAAAGATTGGCATTCGGGCATGTAGCCCAATAAACCTCCTCACTCCAAGCTTGTGCAGCCTGAACGTCCTCCCTCGTTGTCAAGGTGTTATGAACAAATAAGGTCTTCAAGCTAGGATCCATATTCTCCAATGCATAGTGAATGGAAGGCTTGCCGTTGTGCTTGAAATTGTCCAAAGAAATATCAAAACCACCATAGAAATCTACAAAACCGCCACGTTTATGCAAAAACAACTCATTTTCTGGCGGTGTTTCTTGGTTATGAATGCTTACCGTTCCTCCTTTTCCTAAATTTTCTAGATTGATTTTTCTAAATAAATTCTTGGATACAGAATAAGGAGCATGAGGAACGCAGGTTTTTCGTAAATGTGGCGCTAATTCTAGAGCATCATACACCGCCTTATATTGTTCAAAAGTAGCATTCGCATTTTCTTCTTGCAAAAAATCAAACATTTCCAAAAAAGTATAATACTGCATCTTGCTTTCCCGCTTACAAGCAAAAGTATCTACCTGATTAGAAATATCACCAACAGCGACAATTCCTCCATCATACATTTCCTTATCTGCCGCATAAATAGCTGCTTGGATCTCTTCCTCGCTAGCTGCTCGATTTTGCACCACACTCGTGATAAAAGGAATCAAACTCGTTCCGGTATTCACCCTTCCCTTCATGTGAGAAAGCTCCAAATGGCAATGTGTATTTACAAACCCAGGAACTAAAACGCCTTTATAAATTTCCAATTCATCTTTCTGAAAATCATGGCGTTGTCCTAGCTCTAAGATCCTGCCATCATCATCTAAAATCACTACTCCATTTTTAATCGGTGCAGCACTTACAGGAAACACCACATCCGCTGTTATTTTTCTCATTGTCTGTATTAAAATTTAAAATCAGAAATATCTACCCTTCTTATAAAGCTCTAAAGTTAGTAACTAATGCATGAACTAGAAGAAAGTTAACAGAGAAAAATCAATTTATAAGCGAACAAGAAGAACGGGCAGCAAAAAAGAGTCTGAAGATTACAAAGTAGTTAAAATACGCTGCCCGCCTTCCTGTTCGCTAGTGGCTCTGTTCTGAAGTTCTAGACAGAGTCACTAGTAAATTTTAGATTTCAAAAATCGAAAAGAATAATTTTGAGGACTATCTGTTCAGAGCATTCACATATTTCTCCACTTCTTCCTTCACCACAGGAGCAAGCAGCACCAAACCAATAATATTCGGGAAAACCATCGCAAACACCATCGCGTCAGAAAAGTCAATGACGGCCTCAAGCTCTGCTGAGGAACCAATTACGATGAATAGGCAAAACAATGTTTTATAAATCAGAGCTGATTTTTTCTCCTTGCCGAAAAGAAATTTCCAAGCCGTCAATCCATAATAAGACCAAGCAAGCATCGTGGAAAAAGCAAATAGAATAACAGCGACCATAAGTACATAAGAAAAACCAGGAAAAACCGTATCAAATGCCTGTGACGTCAATTGAATCCCAATATTACTCCCTGTTTGACCAACATAAACGCCTGTAATAATGATGACTAATGCCGTCATCGTACAAACCACTACTGTATCAATAAAAGGTTCTAATAAGGCAACTATTCCCTCACTAGCAGGATAGTTCGTTTTTACAGCAGCATGTGCTATAGCCGCCGAGCCAACCCCTGCTTCATTGGAGAAGGCCGCACGTTGGAAGCCAATCGCCAAGACACCCACTATTCCGCCAAATGCAGCACTAGGAGAAAAAGCCTCCTTAAAGATCAAGGCAAATGCACTAGGGATTTCAGCAACATGAACCACTAGAATAATAACCGCCGAAAGTATATATAGACCACACATCACAGGAACAATTTTCTCCGTGATCGCCCCAATTCGTTTAATCCCGCCGATAATAACAATAGCGACTAGAGACGCCATAAATAAACCAAAGATAAACCCTGCGCTCCCAGATTCTATTCCAAGGCGAGTCGTGAATTGCTCCGCTGCCTGATTCGATTGGAACATATTTCCTCCTCCAAACGATCCTCCCACACACATCATCGCGAAAAAAATCCCAAATGCCTTTCCCGTCCTAGGAAACCCTTTCTCTTTCAAGCCTTTAGTTAGGTAATACATCGGCCCTCCATGTACGGTGTTATCTTCGTCTACTTCCCTATATTTTACCCCAAGAGTACACTCTACAAACTTCGTAGACATCCCTAGTAATCCTCCTATAATCATCCAAAACGTAGCTCCAGGCCCTCCTAGCGCAATGGCTACAGCAACTCCAGCGATATTCCCCAATCCAACTGTAGCAGAAATAGCGGCAGTAAGTGCCTGAAAATGAGAAATCTCTCCTTGTATATGATCTGCTTGTATCGTTTGTAGATTATCTTTTCTAATTGTTTCTCCAGCAGCATTTTGAGGCTTCTTAGAGGAAGAATGCTTGCCACGAACAATGTCTACAGCCAACTTAAATTTTCGTAGGTTAATAAATTTGAAATAGAAGGTAAAATAGGCTGCCACCATAAGCAGCAGCACTATTACAATGGGAATCTCTTTGCCTCCACCTAACGAAATGGGATGAAGGACAAAGTTCTTGAGAGCCAAAGTATAAGGAGCAAGAAAAGCATTTATCCGCTCATCAATACCCATGCTCTGTAAAGTAGTTGATTGTGCCTGTAAAGGAAGCACAAAAAAGCAACATGAAATGATAGTAATAAATCGGAGACATCTTAAATTTTTCATAGGGGGTTACAGGATTTAATGTTTTCATAAATGTGTTAAGCTTTCTCCTTTTTCGTAAAACTTATTGGGAGAAAGGAATAATCCAAAGTTAAGCGGATCCCCAAGGACATACAAGAATTTTAACTAGAAATTAGTTCCAGACAATGAGTAAGTTATGCGTTGGTTTTTTTGATGCTTTTTGATATCTTGACACTTTGATTTTGAACGAAAGGTTTATCTTTTTAGCTATTTTATTAGTTTTATTAATTTTATCAACAAGGAGTCCAAGGCTGGAAACAGCCTGTTATGGTATAAAGGAATACAAGAAGCTTTTCAAAAATGACCATTTTCAGAAGGAAAAACGAAATAAACCGTTTCCCACCAACTACTTGAATATCAACAACTAAAAACTTAACGGTACTTGAAAAAGGTCAAAAAAATGGACATTTTCATAGGGAATGTTCTCATTAAGCCTCACGAAACAGAAAACATCCTAATATCCAATGAGTTATGCCCCAATAAACGCTGAAGAAACATTCTATAATAGTGTCTGACCGAAAAAGGCGATAAAAACAATGATCTAACCTAGTTCTTGAAGCACTAGTCATCTGGACAGTGCCGGGGTTGCCTTGTGGCATGGTATTTTAAGCCGTCAGGCCAAGCGCTATACCATCCCGCATTGTCCTAGATTGCCTAATCTCTACATTTTCTCTAAAAGTTGCCTTTTTCGGTAAAACACCATATAATTTTGATCACTTCAATACAAAAATCAAAGCTGTTGTCCTCTCTTAAAAATATCACCCTATCAGAGCAGCAATTCTCGGTTTGCAAAAGCAATAGGAAGCTATTGGGTGTTCGCAAGAGAAGGCGGTAGCCTTCGAGGTTCTATAGCAAGGGGTTTCAACCCCTTGGTTCGTAAAATAAGCCACCAAGTTTTGCCCAAAATAGGCAAGAGAGCACTCCTTAGTAACTAAAAACATGTTTTCTAGGTCAAACCGAGAATTGCTACTATCAGAGCCGTAGCATTAGTTTTCTTGTTTTTATATAAATCTAACATTACTAAATTATTGGCTCGCATTTCTTATCCGAATTTGAGGTAAACCCCGAAGGGGTGTTAGGATTATAGCTAGTAATTTAGCTAAGTAACGAAAACCCTGAAAGGGTGAAATGATTTGAGAACGAAACAGCCAAGAAATTGGTCACCCCACGGCTTTGGCTGGAGCGCATTCCTCCCACAGCGTGACGCTTCTCCTAGCTTCAAAAGTGGCTATTTTGAGAAGGAAAAACAAAATAAGCCGTCTATACCCAACAGCCTCTTTTTCAACATCTAATAATAAAAAATCTATGAAAACAATGCCGAAAAGCACTCATTTTTGTAGGGAATGTCTCCTTTAAGCCGTAGGAAGTAGAAAACGCCCTGAGATTACCTTGTTTTTTCAATCAACACATGAAGCAATAAATTAGAGAACTACAACAGCAAAAAAATCCATCATCCAAAAAAGAAAGGGCATAAAATTTGTTATAAAAAGCCAGAAATCAACAAAGAATATGAGATTAATTCCACTTATTTGCTGTCTTTTAATGACGTCTACGCTTTTCGGACAATATTACTACAAAGAAAACTTTCCAAAACACAATTTTAGCTTGGAATCCTCTCCAAAAGCTCCCAACTATTCGAACCCCGATCACTGGGCGGCCTTACCAGAAAAAGAAGATTACGCCGATCATGTACCCAAAGGACTACTCGACGAACAGGCTGTTGCTAAAGTAGATGTGTTTTTTGTTCATCCAACAACCTATACTGGAGAAAATGGCCATGATCAGTGGAATGCAGACGTGAATGATGCCGTTTTGAATCAAAAAACAGATGAAACCACCATACAATACCAAGCAAGTATTTTTAATGGATCGGGAAAGGTCTATGCCCCTAGATATCGCCAAGCACACATACATGTCTATTATACCAAAGAAGAAGGACAAGAAGACGATGCAGAAAGCGCCTTGGATTTAGCCTATCAAGATGTAAAAGCAGCCTTCAAGTATTACTTGAAGCACTACAATAATGGACGACCATTCGTCATTGCCTCTCATAGCCAAGGAACAACACACGCTGGAAGATTAATGTTGGAAGAAATTGACGGTCAGGCTATTCAAGAAAAAATGGTGGCCGCATATCTTGTTGGTATTCCAATTCCCAAAGATACTTTAAAGAACGTTCCTCCTTGTGCTACACCGGAACAAACGGGGTGTTTTTGCGCTTGGCGTACGTTTGTTCGCGGTTATCTCCCTCCTTGGGAAAAAAAGAATGTAGACTATGTTGTTACGAACCCTTTGACATGGTCTCTTGAAGAAAAACTTGCTAATGAGGATCTTAACAAGGGTGGTGTCCTTAAAAAGTTTAACAAAATACGCGAAGGTGTTTGTAATGCAGAGGTTTGTGGAAATGTATTATGGATTGATCGTCCCAATGTTTTTGGGGCAAGATTGGTCAATATCAAAAATTTTCACATTGCAGATTACAAC
>JAHDHB010000445.1 GCA_020631545.1 Saprospiraceae bacterium
TGTAAATAAAGCCTTTAGTTATTTTTTGGGCAGCTTATCCCGCTATCCGTTTGTAAAAAAACAGTTTCTTGAGGCAGCGACCTTCCAGTTTTTGTGAGCTTGGTTGAAGTGTTTGCAAAAAATGGAAAGTCTTAGGAAAGCATACTGCCCCAACTAAAACCTTCCATTTTTTGCCTCCCACTATATCTTCCCGCAAAACTGGATGGTTAATACTCACACTTTTGTAGCACAGCAAGCAAAATCAAGTTACCGACTCAAATCAGGCATTTCTTATCGAATGAGTCCTTTGATACGAGTATATTCGGACGTGTAACGCTCCTTGCCACTGCAATTCATAACTTTAGCTTTTCCCTTAATATTCACCACTCGATTATCTGGATTGGGGTGCGTGCTAAGGAATTGTGGGGGTGTGCCTCCTTGTTTCTGTATTTTTTCGAAAAAGCCTGCGCAGCCTGCCGCATTATAATTGGTCGCACACAAGTATTTTACGGAATATTCATCCGCTTCCGCTTCATGGCTTCGGCTAAATTTCAAGCCCACTAAGGCATCTACGACCTGATCCACGGCACTCCCTTTTCCTAGTACGGCATCAGAGAGCAAGGTCATCGCACCACTTTTTGTCATTTGACGCGTAGAATGTCGGCGATCAGCATGAGCGATTTCGTGCCCTAAAACACCCGCCAATTGATCTTCAGAATCCAGAAATTTTATCAAACCTGTATAAAGGTAGATATGACCACCGGGTGTCACAAAGGCATTTAAGGTTTTGGAATCATCAATGATTTTCAAATCCCATTTAAACTGCGTTTTGTAACGAATTTGGCCAGAATTCAGGATTTTGTCCCTGATTTTTCGAGTATATTGATAAAGTTCACGGTTGCTAGCCTCAGGAAGGATCGGAAACTCCTTGGAGTTGGCATTAATTTCTTTACTTACTTGTAAACCAAGCTTTATGTCATCACTCACAGGAAAAACATTGAGGTTGTTTACTGCGTTTTTGGTGGCTTCACAAGCCGAAATGACAAGAAGCGAACAACTGAAAAGAATAAAAACTAAATGCTTGATATACATAGAAAATGGAATTTTTATAGCGTTTTATACAATGTCGTTAAGTTATGAAATAGGATTAAAACCTGCAAGGAAAACCATGGTTTAGGAATAAAAATTCACGATGGGATAGTGTTGCTACGCCTAAAAAAAAATACCAGAAGGAAGCTATAAACCCCCTTCTGGCACTATATTGATAAAGAAGGAAAACGTATTCCTTCATAAAATTTACGGTAATTCCATTACAAAATCTTCATAGAGGGAATCTCCTAAGCTATTCCCGTCACAAGCTAATTCTATGTTAAGATTATCAATGGTTTCAAAACGATTTGGAGAGATCGGATGGGTCTCTGCCCACAGGGATTTATCTTCCCTGTTCATTTCCTCGTCCAAGAAATCAACATAACTATCTGTACTATAAGTTGTAGGACAAATCAACCTTAAAGCAAACTCATCGGATGCTTTAACCGCTTCAAGCTTGTAAGGAAACTCAGCGATAACTTGAACTAAATCCAAGGCAGCATCTTTGTTACTTCCTAAAGCAACATCTAGCAAAAGGGATTCACTGAATTCGTTTTTCAATTTCTTAACGGATTCTCTTTTGTCTGCGATGGCCATTTCGTGTCCTATAAGTCCCATCATTTCAGCCTTTGAGGAGATATGATTTTTTAGTAGGCCAGTCGTTATATAAATATAGCCTCCAGGTAGGGTAAAAGCATTGGCGACACTATCGTTTTGAAGGATATAAACTTGCCATTTAAAATTGCCACTTGTAGTCAGGACATCACTAGGTATCAAATTATTAAACGACGTATTTACAAAGGAATTGGCATACGAATATTCACTACTAGAAAGCACCAAATATTCATTTCCTTCTTCATTTACAGCATCACGGAGTACTTCTCCCAACAAAATTTCATCGGCTACAGTAAATTGACTTTCATTGACATTGTCTTTTTCACAAGAGACGAAGGTCATACAAAAGGCAAAAAAAGTAAAGAGAATCAGTATTTTAGGTATATTCAACATATTCGGGATTTGAAAGTAAGGGTTTTGTTGGTTTTAAGCAAACGAATTCGTTTGCCTAAGCGGGTTTAGGGCGTCTTTAATCCTCAGTCAAAAAACATGCCATAGGCTCCCTAAAGTTAAATCCTTAGGCTATAGACAGAGAACTCCTAGGGCGTTTTTGGTGCTTGATATTAAATAGTGGCTGACCAAAAAAGGAATTTTTTAGAGAAAATGCAGAGATTTTGCCATTTAGACAATGCTAGCACTTAGCCTTAGCCTGATGGCTTAAAATAGCTCCTAACTCCTTCTATTTCTTCTTAAACTTAGCGATAGCTTTTTTGGTAAAATCAGACAAGACCAACTGGCCGCTCATTGCTGCACGTTCTGCTAGAAGATCGTCCCAATGCTCTGTTCCTTCCCAAAATACTTTTTTCAAAAGGCGCATGGCTTCTGGGTTTGAGCTGGCTAGTTTTTCGGCTAAAGCTTGGATACCAGCGTCCATTTCTTCCGTAGAATCAAAGATTTCTGTGTACAATCCTTTTTGGCGTGCCCATTCTGCCGTTTGCCATGCTGTAGCATTGATGGCCAATTGACTCATGGCCGAAGTGCCTATTTTTCGCGCTACGGCAGGCCCTACAACGAAGGGGCCAATCCCTACCGCCAATTCACTCAACTTGACAGCAGCAAATTTAGTGGCTAAGCAATAATCTACTGCGGAAGCGATTCCAACGCCTCCACCAACGGCTTTCCCCTGTACGCGCCCTATGATGAGCTTAGGACATTTGCGACAAGCATTAATGACATTCGCAAAGCCTGAGAAAAAGACTTTCCCCGTCTCTAAATCATTGATAGCCATTAATTCATCAAAACTTGCTCCTGCACAGAAGGCACGTTCTCCAGCACTCTTTAAGATAATTACATGGATATTGTCGGCTTCTCCTAGCTTTGTAATGGTATCTCTAAGCTCTGCCAATACTTTCCTTGGAAGAGAATTGCTTCGAGGATGGAAGAATTCTATGGTAGCAATGCTGTCGGTAATGGTGGTATTTACACCACCTTGTTGTGTGATATTCATGAATTTTGTTTGTAGTAAAATTTGAGCAGTTTTCTTCGCTGCGCTTGAAAAGTAACGTTGGCTTCAGCCGACATGTTGCGTTTGTACGTTTATGGAACAACTTGTCGGCTGAAGCCAACGTTACAATTATCTCACGATAAAGATCTCGCCCCACGCTCCCCACTACCCTTGATTCAACTTTTTCACCATGGTCAAAATCGTAGCAATAGCAACCGTTTCATTGGTTTCGTCGTAAACATCGACTAGGAATTTTACGATTCCCTTGGCGATGTCGTCTTCATCCCGTTTTTCTTGTTCGATTTTTTCCTTGACGGTAAAGCGGACACCTATAGTAGTACCGGGATAAACGGGTTTGGTGAAGCGGCATTCATCAATTCCGTAATTCAATAAAACAGGGCCTTTCTTTGCATCCACAAATAGGCCTGCCGCCTTGGAAAGTATATAGTAGCCATGCGCTACGCGTCCTTCAAACATGGTTCCTTCCAAGGAAGTTTCGTCTACATGCGCGTAGAAATGATCGCCGCTGACATTGGCAAAATTAGTGATGTCGGCTACAGTAACGGTATGTTTTGCAGTGATGACGGTTTCTCCAACTTCCAAATCCTCAAAGTGTTTACGGAAAACGTGTACGTCTTTTTCGACCTGCTTTCCTCCGTATTGATATTGATTCGTCACAGCGGTCAACATCGTTGGAGATCCTTGAATAGCACAGCGTTGCATGTAGTGTTCTACGCCGCGCATTCCGCCCATTTCTTCCCCTCCTCCTGCACGACCAGGGCCACCATGAACAAGCAATGGCATCGGAGAGCCATGGCCTGTACTTTCTTTGGAAGCTTCTTCATTAAGGACTAAGATACGGCCATGATGGCTCGCTGCACCTAGTACAAATTCCCGCGCAGTTTTTGGATTGGCGGTAGCAATGGAACAAACCAAAGAGCCTTTACCCATTTGAGCAAGTTCGATGGCTTCATCTAAATTCTTATACGGTAAGATGGTGCTTACTGGGCCAAAAGCCTCAATATCATGCACATCTGTTTTGTTAAATGGATCGTCATTTCGTAGTAGAATGGGCGACATGAAGGCGCCTTTTTGCTTGTCGGCTCCTAGGACATTGAAGTTTTCCAAATCACCATAAACGATTTCTGAAGACTTCAAGAGTTCTTGAATGCGCTCGTGGACTTCTTTTACCTGTACTTTACCTGCGAGTGCGCCCATGCGTACGCCTTCTACGGAAGGATCGCCGATAGTCGTTTTGGCAAGTTGTTTTCCTAGGGCAATCTGCACATCTTCAAGGAGATGCTCAGGGACAATGACACGGCGAATAGCGGTACATTTCTGGCCACATTTTACGGTCATCTCTTTTCGTACTTCCTTGACAAAAAGATCGAATTCTGCTGTTCCAGGAATGGCATCTTCGCCAAGGACGGAGCAGTTTAACGAATCGGCTTCCATATTGAAGGGGACGGCTTCTTCTAGGATTCGAGGATGAGATTTTAGCATTCGTCCTGTGGTTGCAGAACCGGTGAAAGTGACGACATCTTGAGAGGTCACATGGTCGAGAATGCCTCTAGCTGAGCCACATATGAGTTGTAAAGCGCCTTCAGGAAGAATGCCTGAGGCGATGATTTCTTTGAACATGGCTTCCGTGACAAAGGAAGTCAGGGTGGCCGGTTTTACGATGGCGGGAACGCCTGCGAGCAAATTGACCGCCACTTTTTCTAACATGCCCCAAATCGGGAAGTTAAAAGCGTTGATGTGAACGGCTATTCCTTGCTTGGGTACCATAATATGGTGTCCTACAAAGGTATTTCCCTTGGATAGTGCGGCAGTTTCACCATCAACATAGTAGCTTTCGTTGGGGAATTTTTTGCGTAGGCTGGCGTAGGCGAAAAGGGTACCGATTCCTCCATCAATATCGATCCAACTGTCTCCTTTGGTAGCGCCGGTGGCTGCCGAAATGGGATAAAATTGCTTCCGCATTCCGTAGAGATGCATGGCCAATTTTTTGATCATCTGCCCACGCTCTTGGAAGGTCATCTTTCGCAAAACAGGGCCTCCAGTCTTCCGCCCATAATTCATCATTTCGTTGAAATCCAGCCCTTTGCTGCTTGCTAAAGCAACGACTTCGCCGTTAATGGCGTTATACAATTCTTGGCCTTGGCCTTCGCCTTCAACCCATTGGCCTAGTGCGTAATTTTTTAGTTTCATCCGTTAGTGAATTAGGTAGTTGGAAGTATGTGTTGAGGTTAATGTCTTCTTGAAGTTGCAAATATACAAAAAATGCAGCAAATGCCACAAAGGCCACAAAGAACTCAAAGCCTTATATTTTACTGACTTTGTGTTCTTTGTGCACACAACGCCGAAAGTTTGTTTTTTGTGCAAAGTTTTTGATCAAGGAGCAAGCTAATCGCTTTATAAACAAACACTTAGACCCATCTAGACTTGTGTAGTTTTAACGTGTCTTTGTGGCTAAAAAATACACGCATAATTGGCCACAAAGACACAGAGAAACAAAGTTTTTGACGGATAATTTAATTCTTAACTACGGCTTCGCCGTCCTGTACACACAATTCTGAAAATTTGTTTTTTGTACAATTTTTTTATTTTTATTCGAAGTTAAAACATTGATAATTAAGACCTTGTTTAGCAATTAGCTTCGCTTGTTTTTTAGTACAGACGGCAACTCCCGATAGCTATCGTGGATGACTACGGCTTCGCCGTCTTGTGCCTTATATTTGCTATGTAGTTAGAAATCAAAGCAATGAGATATCGGTGTAATAGAAAGTTGACATGACTTATCTTAAGAATGGAGCTTGGTCACGGGGTGGCTTTAGGGGCCACCGCGTGACGCTTCTCTTAGAGTCATGTGGAAAAGCCTAAAGATCGGAAGACTTTTAATCTATTAGGTCTGCATCTAAAAACACGCTATTCCTTTGTG
>JAHDHB010000446.1:0-1641 GCA_020631545.1 Saprospiraceae bacterium
GGAGTTAAGAGTTGACATATAAAAACTACTAACTCTTAACTCCTAACTCTTAACTAAAACCCCGTTTCGTCGATTATCCATTGTTCATATTTTTGATTGGCAGCGACTTCCATACGCATAATACAAGGCGTGTCATACGGATGCTTCTGAGTGACCATTTTTTCTAGGGTTTCCCAATGCTTGGTTTGAGTTTTTACTAGGGCTACAAATTCCCCTTCTCGCTCAATTTTTCCTTGCCACCAGTAGGCGCTGGTAATTGGAAATATGTTTGCACAAGCGATTATCTTTTTTTCAAGTAAATGGTCGGCCATTTCATTGGCTGCCGCTTCGTTGGGAAAGGTGATGTAAATAACTAGAAACATGGATAGAGAGTTAGGAGTTAGGAGTTCATCCTGAAAACTTAGGAGTTTTTTCGAACTCTTTATGCTTTTTATAAAGGATTCCTTGATGAAAAAAGAAATCAACAGGGGGACAATCGATGATTTCAATATTTTACCAAGATTTGCTTAACATAATATGATTTATTCGGCATTTTTAGAAATGTTAATGCTAAGTCTGTAATTGAAGGTTCGATTATCAAAAAAGAGGTCATCCGAATTAACAGATGAACCTCCTTTGTATGGTAAATAAGCTTGTTTGTAAAAAATAGGCGAAATTGCCTTGATTCCTTTCAAGCAGTATACTTCCTAAACGTTGATAGCCAACAAATGTGTTTAAAATTACACGCTGCACAAGTACTCACGCAAAGGTTTACAAGTACAGGGGCTATGCCTGTTGGCTTAATAAGTGTGTGTTATGACAAAAGGACGGTGAATGGAATATTCCTTGTTCGTTAAGGAAAAGAAATAAGTCCCTGCCGCCCAAGATGTAACATCCAATTCAAAGTTTAGATCAAGAAGGTCGGTCTTTTCAATTTGTTGTTGGTAGATGACCTGTCCTACTAAATTATAGATATTCAGATTCAACTTAGGCATAGCCTGTCCCATTAAACTAACGGAAATGAAATCACTGGCAGGATTAGGAGAAATAGACAAGCCTAGGTCTCTATCAATTTCGATAAGCACGATTTTCGAGTACTCGATCTCCCCACTTTCATGAAGGATTTTCAATCGGTAGTAATTACTGCCGTTTTGAGGATTCGGATCCGTGAAGTCATAAGTTTGTAGAACAGATGAATTTCCAGAAGGGGTGACAGCGCCAAGGGCGATATAATTTTCACCATCGAGACTTCTTTCAACCTGAAAGCTTTCAAGGTCAGCTTCATAGAGTGTGCTCCAGTCAAGCAGTACACTTCTATTTTCAAGTAGCTTCCCATTAAAACTACTTAATTCTACAGCTAGATTTGGATCTAAATCATAGTTCTCGCCAGTGCATCCTCCTGGAGCATAGGTAGCGGAGAATAGAGCATTATTTTCAATTCCATTTACGACAACAAAGGGGAAATCAACGTTATTACAGTGCCAATTTAGGGTCGCTACCTTAGCCCAATCTGCAATTTCTAAAGACAATTGGCCTACTTTTACCCATTCATTTTCTTGAAGTTTCCATCCAGCGCCTCCATCTAGTGGGACATTATAAGAGACGACAGTATCTAAGGAGCCAGTTACGGTATGCACGCCATAAAAAGAAAAATTATTATCA
>JAHDHB010000446.1:1651-6056 GCA_020631545.1 Saprospiraceae bacterium
GGTTCTTTCTTGTTCTAAGTTCACACTACCAGGTACTAAAGCATCACGATTAAAGTTAAAGCGGAAATTCATATCTGCGATGTTAAAGGCGGTTGCAGCGGCATCTGCTTTAACTTCAACATCAAAATAGAAGCGATTAGTGTTAGGATCGGTGTAAGAATCAAAGAAGCGGGCATTATAAACGCCAACTTGTCCAAAAAATTGAGTAGGAATAATCAGGAAAAATAGAAAAATAGTTAAAGATGTTTTCATTACAAATACAGTGTTTTGATTTCGATAAGCCTTACAGCAATAACCTTTAGGCATAGAGAATTGCTGTAACTTGCTTGCGTAGTTAAAGTTAGTAAATAGGGCATTAGCCAACCGAACGAAGTTGAATAATGGGGCAAAGAGAAAAAAAGGCGGTAGTAAATGGAAGATTTATGAATATAAATAACACAATTTGGTTTAGTGCGTATTTATAAACTCAGATTAACCATTCAACAAAATTAGAAAAAAAAATCGTCTATTATTGCATTTTTTGCACTTAGGTGATGATTTTTTCTAAAATAATCCAAACTATAAGCCTTACAAAAAATGTATCTATATGTTTGTTTTTTGTTGAAAGTCAACTTATAGTTAAAGATACGGCATTTTAAGCTCTAATGCTACCGAGATGGGTTATTCTCCCTTAGCATTTCGATATTTTACCACGCCTCCTACAATCGTATACATAATTTCTGTACGCATTATTTCTTCATCAGGAACGGTAAGCAAGTCTTTTGATAGCACTGTTATATCCGCTAGTTTTCCTACACTCAAGGAGCCTTTATCCTTTTCTTCAAAGGCAGCATACGCATTATCAAGGGTATAGGAGCGTAAAGCTTCTTGGCGTGTCATGCGTTGTTCAGGAAAAAACTCTAAACCATCTTGTCTTTTGCGAGTTACGGAAGCATAAAAATTCTCAATTGCACTCACATCTTCTACAGGCGCATCCGTACCGTTGGCTATACGAGCACCACTATCCAATAAACTGCGCCAAGCGTAAGACTCCTCTTTTGCCCTTCTTTCGCCTAAGCGTTTTCCTACAAATGGAGCATCTGAAGTACAATGAATTCCTTGCATCGAAGCAATCACATCTAACTCCGAAAATCTAGGAATGTCTTCTACATTAACGTGTTGTGCATGTTCGATTCTCCAACGGAGGTCTTTTTTGCTAAGATTGGCTTCAAAAGATTGTTGAAAAACATCTAGTACTTCACGATTAGCACGATCTCCTATCGCATGGACACAAAGTTGTAGATTTTGCTCAATGCAAAGCTTCGCCATATTCCTAACTTCCTCAATACTCGTCGTATTTTGTCCTAAAAAATTAGGTTTGTCATTGTAAGAGGCTAAGAGCCAAGCACCATATGCACCCAAAGCACCATCTACCTGCGTTTTTATGGCTCTGACGGTGAAATGATTATTGCCTGCATTAAGCAATGGGAATTCTTGAATTCTAACTTTCGTTTCCTCATAAGGTTGGCGAATCATGGCCCAGAGACGAATGTCTAGTTCTCCCTTTTTGGCAAGCTCATGATAGCGGTCAATTTCTAAATACGGAGAACCAGCATCTTGAAAGGAAGTAATTCCATTTTCTAAGCATTCTTGTTCGGCCATTTGGATAGCTTTTTGCCATTCTGCCTCCCTTTCCTCAGGACTTAGCGTCTTTTGGTATTCTTTCAAGGCAGCATAAAGCGCATCCATTGCACGTTCTTCAAAAACGCCAATGGCCTCACCATCAGAGCCTCTGACGATACGACCTCCCTTAGGAGAAGGTGTCTCTACTGTAATTCCCGATAATTCCATTGCCTTTGCATTGGCATAAGCCGAATGGCCACTAGCATGACGCAGAATGATAGGATTGTCAGGAGATACCGCACTCAAACTTTCATGAAGTGGATACCCATCCAATGCTTGGTCAGGAACCTTGTCCCATTTTTCTTGATGCCAACCACGTCCCTCAATCCATTCGCCTGGTTTAGCGTCTTTTACCCGTTCTTTGACCATTTGTACGATTTCATCCCAATTTTTTGTTTTCATCAAATTCAAGCGAATTAGGCTGAACCCTAGGCCAGAAAAATGCCCATGCCCTTCAATAAAACCAGGAATAGCGGTTTGGCCTTTCAGGTCGATGACTTCGGTGTTGTCTCCTATTAGTGCCTTGATTTCCTTGTCATTTCCTATGCTTTGAATACGGTGGTCTTTTATTGCAACAGCTTGTACCTTAGGGGATACACTGTCCATCGTAATGACGTTTCCATTGAATAATACCATATCAACCCCTTCCTTAGGCTGTTGTTCTCCACAACTGAAAAAAACAAGTAAAACGAATAGAGAAAAATAGTTTTTCATATCGATAGTTTTTATTTTAATGGTTGGGGATATTGTGAAAAAATCATACATGCTACACTATAGGAATTCAGAACAAAGTGAAATAGTCGTTTACTTATTTCTCTTAAAAAGGTCAAACTTATATGCTCTTAAATCCCTTATATGGTTAAAAAATCGCCAAACTAAAAAGACTATACTCAAAGACTCCAATCATACTTCATAACTTCTACCTTGAAATTAGAATATCGTTTATCATTCAAGTATTTATCTTCAAAATCGACTTTGTTCGCTTTGTAAATAAGCGAACACCTGATCCGTTTTTTCACCTCATCCACATGCCAATACTGTTGCTTAAATCCTTCTTCCGCTTGTATTAGTTCTTCTTCAAGATGAGGAGCAGAATAAAAAACAATAGGCGGACAAGATTTTGCCCCACAATTCAAGGCGAAATGGATTCTAAAGTCAACCTTTTCAACCATGAGTTTTCTCCGCTTATCCCAAGGGAGAAACTGTCCCCACGGCTTATAAGAAGCACGCCGATTTTTACGTAAAATGCCGTGTTCGATATCATCTAATGAAAATCGGAAACGATCTATTTGGAATTTAGGCAACATAAAAACCGTAGGATTCGCCATCATGGATTTACGAATCTTTCTTTGAATAATTAAGACATTCGTCAAACCATTATACACATTAATCCAAAACGCATTTTTCTGAATATCGGTCTTTAAAGCATCAAGCGACACCGTTTTCATTAAGTCTAAATGATGTTCGAGGAGGGAATGGTTCACCACTTCACCTTCCAGAAAATTTAATTTCTGAATTTTCAAATCTCTAGAAAATTGTTGTTCATCAAATGAAGACACGGCTGTAGCGCTTTAATAGTATTATTTAGAAATGAGAATAGGAGAACTTTATTAAAATTCCTTCAAAGACATCCCATTAATATTTACTGCCAAAAATAACAAAGTCAGTTTTGTAATTGCTTGGTTTTAATGGCTTGTGCTTGGAGGTCAGCGAAATAATTATTCCAAGTGGATGAAATAACTTCATAACGACACCAAGAAAACCGTACTAAGACCAATTCCTAATTCGTAATTCGTAATTCCTATCTCGTAATTCTTAAAAAGTTCAGTATTTGTATCCCTTTCCACCTTCCTCTTCTAAATGGACGCCGAGCCCAAGCACCATTCGGTTGACAAAATTGAAATAAGCGATAATAAGTGTAGCATCTAAAATTGCCCTATCCGACAAACCTTGGGCTTTCATTCGAGCCATGCGTTCCTCTTCAATCGAACTCGGATTTTGGGTTAAGGCTTTCGCTAATTCACAAAGAAGCCAATCTTCTTCCGTCAGGGCCAGTAGGTTATAGTCGGCAGCCAAGGCGTCTATCTTTTCCTGACTTTTCCAATAATGATTTAAGGCATCCCCGTGGTGCGTCATACAGTAGCGACAATTATTAGTAACGGAAACCACTACCGCAATCATTTCTCGCTGATACCGTTTTAGCGGAGATTTCTTAAACATGATATGTAGGTACAGTTCCATGTGTGCTACAATGGACTTAGGATTAAGGCTTTGAACTTTATGGACTTCAGCCAGTTTCCCCCTTGTTTTTACAAGGTTGTCATAAATTTCCTTTAATTCTCCCTCTGCATCTTCATGCTGAATAACTTCAATATAAGCCATGGTGAAAATAGGTTTTTAGCTAAATTATTTGGGGGACTTTATGAAATAATGCGATAATACAAAGGTATAAATTTATGTATAAAAAATGTTGGTAAATATTTTTTGTATCAAAAGTGTTCAAGGTAGAAGAAGAGGGGAGTGGGGAATACATACTTCCTTGGATAAGGAGCCTTTTGTGTAGTAAGATAAAAATCCCGCGAGGCTAGGAGCGCCTATAGGTAATTGTTTTATAAATGTTAATTAAATGAAATGTAAATAATAAACAATTCAATTGCTTGAAAAACATGAGCTTTACCTAGTAGTCTATGTGGTTAAAAATCAAAGCAATGAGGTGTCGTTGCAGTGGTGGTTACCATGGTCT